>USGZ01000350.1 GCA_900554265.1 uncultured Porphyromonadaceae bacterium | reverse complement strand
CGGCCGTCGCGGCCCGCGGATACTGACCAACCTGTGCTGGCCCGAGAAGCCTCCGGAGTCCGACGCCGCCGGCGCGACCTACTCCGCCGGCATCCACCCCTGGGACACCGCCGCCGAATCCTTCTCCGAAGCCGACGCCATGGCCTGGCTGGAGAACATTGCCCGGCGCCCCGACGTTCTCGCAATCGGGGAGTGCGGCCTCGACGCCCTGCGCGGCGCCCCGCTGCCGGACCAGGAGCGCGTATTCCTGGACCAGTGCCGCGTGGCCGCGCGACTCGGCAAGCCCGTAATCGTCCACTGCGTCCGGGCCTGGGACAGCCTGCTGCGCATCCGCCGGCAGCTGCCTCCGGACCTGCAGATGATAGTCCACGGATTCCGCGGGCGCCCCGCCCTGGCCCGCCAGCTCCTCGATGCCGGCATCGACCTTTCCTTCGGCCTGAAATTCAATCCCGAATCTTTCGCCGCCACGCCCCCGGACAGACGTTTCCGCGAAACGGACGACATTAAATAATATAACGCAATATGAAAACCACACCTGTACTCCTCCTCACCGGCTACCTCGGCAGCGGAAAGACAACGCTTCTGAACCATATTCTCGCCAACGACCGCGGCACACGTTTCGCCGTGATTGTCAACGACATCGGGGTGGTGAACATCGACGCCGCCCTGATTCAGAAAGGCGGGGTCGTCGGTCAGGACGCCAACGCCAATTCCGACCTCGTCGCCCTCCAGAACGGCTGCATCTGCTGCACCCTGAAGATGGACCTGGTAAAGCAGATTACCGACCTGGTGGCCGAAAACAAGTTCGACTATATCGTCATCGAGGCCAGCGGCATCTGCGAGCCCGCACCTATCGCCCAGACCATCAACAGCATCCAGGCTATGGGCCCCGAATACACCCGCGGCGGCATTCCCCGCCTCGACGCCATCATCACCGTGGTCGACGCCCTGCGCATGCGCGACGAATTCAAGTGCGGCGAGTCCCTGACCGAGAAAAAGCACGACGAGGACGATATCGAGAACCTCATCATCGAGCAGATTGAGTTCTGCAACATGATTCTGCTCAACAAGATATCCGAAATCACGCCCAAGGAAGCCGACCGCGTCCGCGCCATTATCCGCGCAATCCAGCCCAAGGCCGAGATCATCGACTGCGACTACGCCGACGTGCCCGTCGAGAAGCTCGTCAAGACCAACAAATTCAACTTCGAGGAAGTGGCCACTTCCGCCACCTGGGTACGCGAGCTCGAAGGCATCCACGACGACGATGATGACGACGACCATCACGACCCGCACGACCATACCCACGGCCACGAGCACCATCACGACCACGAGCATCACCATCATCACGAGGGCGAGGGCGAAGTCGAGGAGTACGGAATCCAGACCTTCGTCTACTTCCGCCGCGAGCCCTTCGACCTCAACCGCTTCGACTTCTTCCTCCACCGCCACTTCCCGCAGAACATCATCCGCACCAAGGGCGTGGTCTACTTCTCCCACAACACCGACATGAGCTACCTCTTCGAGCAGGCCGGCAAGCAAAAGAAGCTCACCGAGGCCGGACTCTGGTTCGCCACCGCCCCCGAGGAGGAACTCGACCGCATGATTGCCCAGGACCCCTCCATCGCCCGCGACTGGGATCCCGTCTACGGCGACCGCATGATCAAGCTCGTGATTATCGGCCAGAAACTCAACCGCGCCGCCATCGAGCTGGAACTCGACCTCTGTCTGAAGAAATCCAAAAAGTAATAGCTCTATGGACAAATCCCCTCTCCGCATCGAAATCCGCCTGGCCGACCGCACATGCTCCGTCTATTCCGACGGCGGCGCAGGCGGTCGCCCGGACCGTGACTGCCGCCTGATCACCGAGGAGGTCTTCTCCGGCAAGATTCTCGATTTCCCCCACTTCTGGGACCTGCTCGTCGCCGAGGCCGGACCCGAAAAGATAGTCCTGGTGGAGCGCATTCCTCAGGCCGGAGGCGGATTCGCCGACGGCAAGACCTACGTCCTCAC
>USGZ01000349.1 GCA_900554265.1 uncultured Porphyromonadaceae bacterium | reverse complement strand
CCTGCCTCTGGACGGACTCCCGCTATTTTCTGCAGGCCGCACAGCAGCTTGCAGGCAGCGGCATCGAACTGATGAAGGACGGCCTGGCCGAGACACCCTCCATAGCCCAGTGGCTTCTGCACGAACTCAAGGCCGGAACGGCCGTGGGCGTCGACGGCATGCTCATGTCCGCGCCCGCGCTGCAGGCCCTTAAGGACCAGCTGGCAGTCAAGGGAATCAGCGTCGACTGCCACTTCGACCCCGGCGTCCTCTGGACCGACCGCCCCGCGATGCCCGACGGTAAGGTCTACATCCACGAGCTCAAATACGCCGGCGAGCCCGCGTCCTCGAAAATCGCCAAGATTCTCGCCGAGGTCCACGCCGCCCACGCCGCCTCGACCTTCATCTCCGCCCTCGATGAAATCGCCTGGACGCTGAATATCCGCTGCAACGACGTGAACCACACCCCGGTAGCCACCGGTTATCTCTACCTGAGCGACAGCGCCCGCATCCTCTTCATCGACCCCGTCAAGACCGACAGCGACGTCGTAGCCTATCTTGAGGGCGAGGGCGTGTCGACGCTTCCATACGGCGAGGCCGCCTCGTTCTTAGGCGCCTTGCCCGCCGGCGAGAAGGTGCTGGTCGACCCGGCCCATACCTCCGGCGCCGTGATGGACATACTGGGCGAGCGCGCCGTAGAGTGCCGCCTGAGCCCCGCGGCCATCCTCAAGAGCACCAAGAACGCCGTCCAGCTTGCCGGCGTGCGCCAGGCCATGGTCCGCGACGGCGTGGCCATCGTACGCTCGCTCATGGAAATCGAGAAGCGCCTGGCCAAAGGCAAGAAGACCACCGAGCTGGACGTCGCCGAAATCTTCCATGACAACCGCGCCAAGGGCAAGAACTACCGCGACGAGAGCTTCGGCACCATTGCCGGCTACGGCCCCCACGGAGCCATCGTCCACTACGAAGCCGACGAGGACAGCAACGCCACCCTGCGCCGCGAGGGCCTGCTGCTGATCGATTCCGGCGCCCAGTACCTCGACGGCACCACCGACATCACCCGCACCATCTGCCTGGGAACCCCGACCGAAGAGGAGCGGCGCGACTTCTCCCTGGTGATGAAAGGCCATATCGCCCTGGCTACGATGATGTTCCCCAACGATACCCGCGGCGCGCAGCTCGACGCCATCGCCCGCCAGTACCTCTGGCGCAACGGCCTGAGCTACCTCCACGGCACCGGCCACGGTGTAGGCCACTTCCTCGGCGTTCACGAAGGCCCGCAGAGCATACGCCTGAACTACGTCGACGCCGTCCTCAAGCCCGGCATGATAACCTCGAACGAGCCCGGCCTCTACCGCTCGGACATCCACGGCATCCGCTGCGAGAACCTCGTGCTCTGCCGCCACGCAGTCAGCAACGAATTCGGCACCTTCCTGCGCTTCGAGACACTGACTCTGGCGCCCTTCGACCGCAAGCTCTTCAACACGGAAATGATGACTGCCGACGAAATCGACTGGGTCAACAGCTACCACGCCCGCGTCTACGACCTGCTCAGCCCCGAGCTGGACGACGACGAAAAGGCTTGGCTCAAGGACGCCACCGCCGAACTCATCAACAACGAACTGCCCTTCTGACAATTATATACCTACTATGGCACTCATAATCCCCCTGCGCGGCTTCACGCCCAAAATCGGCCGCGACTGCTTCCTGGCTCCCAACGCCAGCATCATCGGCGACGTGACCATGGGCGACGAATGCAGCATATGGTTCAACACCGTGCTGCGCGGCGACGTGAACACAATCACCATCGGTAACCGCGTCAACATCCAGGACGGCAGCGTCCTGCATACGCTCTATCAGAAATCGACCATCGAAATCGGCGACGACGTGAGCATCGGCCACAACGTGACCATCCACGGCGCCAAAATCCGCGACTTCGCCCTCATCGGCATGGGAGCCGTGGTGATGGACGACGCCGAGGTCGGCGAAGGAGCCATCGTTGCCGCCGGCAGCGTCGTGCTCTCGCGCACCAAAATC
>USGZ01000348.1 GCA_900554265.1 uncultured Porphyromonadaceae bacterium | reverse complement strand
CCGCCGAGAAGGACCGCCCGCTGGCTGCGGGCGACAACGTGGTCCTCGACGGCGGCGGAACCGTAGGTACCGTCGAAAGCATTTCGGGCAACAGCGCAACGGTGGTCTTCGGCCAGATGAAGACAACGGTCAAGACGGCGCGCCTGACGCGCACCCTGCGCCAGGCCTCCGGCCCCAAGGGCGGCACGAGCTACATCTCGGCGCAGACCTCCGACGCCTCGCGCGCCCGCCAGCTGAACTTCAATACCGAAATCGACGTCCGCGGAATGCGCACCGATGAGGCCGTCCAGGCGGTGATGTACTATATCGACGACGCCATCCAGTTCAACGCCGGCCGCGTGCGCATACTCCACGGCACCGGCACCGGAGCCCTGCGACAGTATATCCGCCGATACCTCGATACGGTCGACGCCGTGCGCGGCTACCACGACGAGGACGTGCGCCTCGGCGGAGCCGGCATAACGGTTGTGGAATTTCAATAAATCATGGCAGAGACGGCAGAAAACACACATATCCTCCGGAAGCTGTTCGCTACCTTCTTCAAAATCGGCGCATTCACCTTCGGAGGCGGCTGGGCGATGATTTCGATTATCGAGCGCGAGATTGTCGACAGGCACCGCTGGATTGAAAAAACCGAGTTTCTGGACCTGCTGGCCGTGGCGCAGTCGATGCCCGGCATCCTGGCGGTGAACATATCCGTCGTAGTCGGCGACAAGCTTCGCGGCCTGCGCGGCAGCGTGGCCTCCGCCGTGGGCACCATCATGCCCTCCTTCCTGATTATCCTTTTCATAGCCATGTTCCTGACGCCGGAGACAATCACGCAGAATCCGACCCTGACGGCCATCTTCAAGGGCATCCGCCCCGTCGTGGTGGCGCTCATCGTGGCCCCCGTGATAACCACGGCCAAGGCTTCGGGCATAGGCTGGAAGACCTGCTGGATTCCGGCGGCGGTGGCCCTGCTGATATGGAGCAAGCTGCCCTTCGTGTCGAATCCAATACTTTATATAGTGCTTGGCGGTGCGGTAGGCCTGTGGCTGGCGCGCCGCGCCCATATGAGGCTGCACGGGGGCAATGCGGACAGGGAGGCCGCCGGCAAATGACCATCTACCTCAGGCTCATCTGGAGCTACCTGAAAATCGGCTTCTTCGGCTTCGGGGGCGGCTATGCCATGCTGGCCCTGATTGAGAATGAAATCGTGTCGCCGGGCTGGATCAGCGAGCAGATGTTCACGGACATCGTGGCTATCTCGCAGATGACCCCGGGACCTATAGGCATCAACTCGGCGACCTATATTGGCTACGTGGCCCCCGGAGTCACGGACCCGGCACTGAGCTCGCCGCTCTACGGCATCCTCGGCGCCATTCTCTGCACGCTGGTGGTCGTTCTTCCGTCCTTTCTGCTGGTGCGCTACGCCGGCCACGTCATCGCCCGCCACAAGGAAAGCTGGAAGGTCCAGGGCATTTTCAAGGGCCTGCGCCCCGTTGTGGTCGGCCTGATAGCCTCGGCGGCGCTTCTGCTTATGAACGGTGCCAACTTCGGCACCACCGAGCCCGACCTCATCAAGAGCATAGCCCTGGCCGCGGCGGCGCTGGCGGGGGTGCTGTTCACCAAGATTCATCCGATTGTGCTGATATGCCTCGCCGGGCTGATCGGCTACCTGATATTCTGACGCCATGGCACTGAACGACACGGCCTACATAATCTTCGAGACGCGCAAGCCCGCTTTCGGCCCCGACGCCTACGGCTGGTGGACCTCCGCGGCAGCGGACAACGGCCTGAGACTCGAAGTACTCTTCGCCGACGAACTTGCTCCGTTCACAGGCGATACGGGCGCCAGGCTGCTCTGCCGGGGCAAGGCGCTGGACTTTCCCAAGTTCGTAATCATGCGCGCCTACGCGCCGCAACTCTCGCTGCTGTTCGAGAGCATGGGCATCCCCGTCTACAACGACTCGGCGTCGATGCAGCTCTGCCGCGACAAGCTCGCCACGGCACTGGTCCTGGGCACGGCCAACATCCCCGTGGTGCCTACATATAAGCCCCTGCCGGGCACGCCCTTCGGGG
>USGZ01000347.1 GCA_900554265.1 uncultured Porphyromonadaceae bacterium | reverse complement strand
GCCGATGTCGGCCACGCTGTTGCCGGCGGCGGCGCGGGCTCCGAAGGCGGGGGGACCTATATATACGGCATCGGCGCCGCAGGCGATTGCGGTGCGGCCAACCTCGATGTCCTTTGCGGGAGCGAGAATTTCGAGAGCTGTCGGGCTCATGCCATTGAAGCTGAGATTGTTCCGGTACCAGCGGATTCGCGGGCATTCGCTGCCGCCAGGGCGTCCATGATTGCGAAAGCCTCGGCGCGTGAGGCGTCGATAAGGCGCGGGTCGTGGGCGTCGCTGTTGACAATCAGGGGCACTCCGGCTCGCACCAGGCGCGGCAGGTAGCGCTCGCCGGGGAAGAAGCGGCCGTGCTGTACGCGGGCTTTGGTATTGACCTCGACGATGACGCCGGAATCAATCACCTTGCCGATGAAGTCGTTTACCAGCTGGCGGTAGAGGACGCCGTTTTCGATGCCCGGGGCATAGTATCCGGCATTCTGGCCTATTTTGTCGAGATGCCCGAGTATGTCGAAGCCCCCGGCTGCGAGCATTGCGGCCGACTGCCTGTAGAAGGTTTCGACGACGTACTCGATATCGTTGTGGAAGTGGTCGGCCATCTTGCGGCGGAAGTTCTCGAAGGAGCCGTCGATGTCGATGTACTCGCCGCCCTGGGCCGGGATGAAATGCACGGAGCCGATGCGGAAATCCAGCGGCAATGTCCGGAAGTAAGCCGTATGCGGGCCCCAGTCGTCGTTGAGGTAGTCGATTTCCATGCCTGCGAGAAAGCGGATACGGTCGCCGTAGAGGCTTCGGAGCCGTTCTACTTCGGCCAGGTATGGCCCGACGGCATCGGCGCTCATGTTGCAGGGACTGGGGATGCACAGGGGGCTATGGGGCGAGAAGCCGTAGACTTTCATGCCCGCGGCGACGGCAGCGGCGGCCATCGTTGCCATATCGGCGTGGCCGTCGCAGAACTGGGTGTGCGAGTGGAGGGTATATCGTCGGTCGTTTGAAGTAAGCGAGAGAATATCCATATCGTTTGTCATTCGGCCATGTCGGGTATGCGCGACGAGCGCAGGCGCACCAGATAGCGGGCGAACAGGGCGGTGCAGAGTGCGGTTGCGGCAGCCGCGGCGATGCCGGCGGTCCTGATGCCGAGTCCGAATCCCTCGGGCCGGGGAGCGTAGAAAAGATAGCATACGACCACGGCTGTCATGAACATGGCGGGAATCATGCAGATTACGTACTGGCGGCCATGTCGGGCGAGATAGACGGCGCAGCCCCAGAGGGTGAATGCGGCCAGCGTCTGATTGACCCAGGCGAAGTAGCGCCAGAGCACGTTGAAGTCGATGAGCAGCAGTCCGAAAGCGCACAGGAAGATAGGTATGGTGATCATCAGGCGCTTGGCGATGGGCTTCTGGTCGATTTTGAAAATGTCGGCAACGATGAGTCGCGCCGAGCGCAGGGCGGTGTCGCCGGTGGTGATGGGCGCTGCAACCACGCCGAGCACGGCCAGGATGCCCCCTACGGCGCCCAGCCAGCTCACGGAGATGTCGTTGACCAGCGTCGAGGGGCTGCCGCCGTCGGCCATATAGGCGTTGACGCCCTCGTAGCCGCCGGTGAAGGTGATTGCGGCGGCGGCCCATATCAGGGCCACGATGCCCTCGGCGACCATGGCGCCGTAGAACACCGGGCGCGCCAGGCGCTCGTTCTTCAGGCAGCGGGCCATCATCGGGCTCTGGGTGGCGTGGAAGCCGGAGACGGCGCCGCAGGCGATGCTGACGAAGAGCATCGGGAAAATAGAGTGCGTCCCGGCGCCGGAATGGCGGTTGGCGAGGCCGCCGTCGAATGCTTCAGGCACCTCGAGGCCTCCGAAGAGCATGGCGCCGAGGAGTCCGAGGGCCATGAAGAGCAGGGCGACGCCGAACACCGGGTAGAAGCGCCCTATGAGCTTGTCGACTGGCAGGAGAGTGGCCAGCAGGTAATAGGCGAAGATAATGACGCAGAAAAGGGTCGCGGTGCCCCACTCGGGCGTCATCTTGTCCAGAAGCTCGGCGGGCGAAGCGATGAACACGGCGCCTACGAGAATCAGGAGCACC
>USGZ01000346.1 GCA_900554265.1 uncultured Porphyromonadaceae bacterium | reverse complement strand
CACAGGTGCTCCCAGTCCGCCAGGACGGGCACCATGTCCGCGGCCTCGATGGAGTCGCGGCCCTCGGGAGTATTATAGTAATAGGCCTGTACGGCGCCGTTGAGCCGGCTGCGGGATGCGCCGGTGATTGTAAGCGTGTCGCCCTCCATGGCACCGGAGTTCAGAATCTGGCGCACGGGCAGCTGCGAGGCGTCCATCCAGCCGCGTTCGCCGCCTGCGGTCTTGACCAGGTAGCGCTGGCTGCGGCTGAGCCGCTCTATTCCGAGGATGCGGACGGAGTCGCCGCGTCGCAGGGCGATGTCGATGGTATCCGTAGCCGCACGGACCGTAAGTGTCTGCGGCGCACTCAGTTCGAGCACCGAACCGTCGGTGCGGAAGCGCGTGTCGATAAAGAGCTGGTCGATGATGATTGCCGCTACAATCAGGCACGCCAGGGCGAGGCAATTTCGGGTGGGATTGTCGGAAAAGGAGAGGCTCATGGTATGTCAGGTTTGCGGGTTACAGCCGCAAAGGTACGAATTAATTTAGAATTCAAAAATCTAATTTAGAATTTAGAATGCATAATGCATAATTAGAAGCAATTTAGAATTTAGAATGCAGAATGCATAATGCGTAATTGAAATAGGCGGCCGGATTGAAGAGTGAAAATAACTATGAATTATGCATTCTTCATTATGCATTATGCATTATCATGATATGCTCTTGAGGAAGCCGCGGATGGCTTTGCGGTAGCCGAATACGGTGATGACGTCGCCTTCGGTGCATATGGCCTCCGGGTTCTCGACGGGGCGCAGTTCGCTATGTGATATTCCGAGGATGTTGGTGGCCTCGCCGGGGCGGGCAACGGCCACGAGCGTCAGACCATGGTTCTCGCTGAGCTTCATTTCCGAGTATTTCATGCCGAAAAAGTAGGCGGGAGTGGACAGGCGCAGGGCAAGGCGCTCGTCGTCGGCCGGCATGGCGCAGGTGTCCGGTCCGATTTCCATTTCCCTGGTAAGGTCCTGGGCGGCGCTCTGTTCCGGCATGAGAATCCTGTCGACGTGGAAGCCCTCGAGTATGGCCTGGTGGATGCTGTCGGTGGCGCGGGCGAAGATATGCTTTACGCCTGCTTTCCTGAGCAGGGCTACGGTGCGGACCGAAGCGCCGAAGTTCTCGCCTATGGCCACTACGACTATATCTACGTTCTTGAGCGGGAGTACCGAGAGCGAGGATTCCTCGGTAGAGTCGATGTGGTAAACGGTCGATATGGAATCCTTTATGTCGTCGACTCTCGCCGGATTTCTGTCGGCGCCGATAACTTCGTTGCCGAGGGCTGTCAGGTCGAGGGCGAGATTCTCGCCGAATATTCCGAGTCCGATTATAAGGTATCGCATGGGGAGTATTCCGTTTTATTAGTTGATGTCAGCTGATTATTATCTCATCCTGCGGATAGAGAGGGGACAGGTCGCGCGAGGTGGCCGCCAGGCCCAGGAGAACCGACAGCAGGCCTACGCGTCCGAGAAACATTGCTCCGGAGAGCAGAATCTTCGAGCCGGCACCCAGGTCGGCGGTGATGCCCAGGGACAGGCCGTTTGTGGTAATGGCCGAAATTCCCTCGAACAGCAGCGGTTTGACCGGTAGCCCTGGCTCCAGCAGCAGAAGCGCTCCGGTGAACGCCAGGACTGTAAAAACCGAGAGGACGATGGTTCCGTTGGCCCGGCGTATCGATGCCGAGGAAATCCGGCGCCCGAAGGCCGCCACGCCTTTGTGGCCGCGCACCAGGGCGCGCAGGTTGAGCATCGCCGCCGCGAAGGCATTCACCTTTATGCCTCCCGCCATGGATTGCGAGGCACCCCCTATCCACATAAGCAGCATCAGCACAAGCAGCGTGATATCCAGGAATCCCGAGGGATTGACGGGCGCGAAGCCTGCCGAGCGGGCCGTGGCGGAGCAGAAGATACTTTGAGTAATCTGTTTGCCCAGCGGCATGCCCGCAAGCGAGTGATTGTGTTCGAGAATAAAGAAAACCACGGCCCCGCCCGCGAACAGCACGCCGGTGAATACGAGCACGAGCTTGGTGTTGAGGTCGTAGATGTGGACGCGTCGCCGGGGCTTGC
>USGZ01000345.1 GCA_900554265.1 uncultured Porphyromonadaceae bacterium | reverse complement strand
CTGTTTCAAAGCTTGGGGCTTACACATATCTCCGGAACTCTTACCAATCTTACGGCTTGCAGTTGCACCGCAGGCACAAAATAGGTAATTTTGCAGAAACTAAAACACCCGCCCATGGCTGACAAGATACTCAAGCTCGACACAATCGAGGAATACAATCGCTTTCTCGGTGCGGAGACCCTGCACCCGCTGGTTTCCGTGACAGACCTGTCGAAACTCAAAAGCATCCGCCACTGCCGGAAAGAATTCGGCTTCTACTGTATATATTACAAGGAACTCAAGTGCGGCACCATCGAGTACGGGCGCAGCCGCTACGACTATCAGGAAGGCACCCTGCTCTTCATAGCTCCGGGCCAGACCGGAGGCGTCGACGACGGGGGCGAGACCCTCAATCCGCGTGGCTACGCGCTGATGTTCCATCCCGACCTGCTCTACGGCACTCCCCTGGCCCGACGCATGAGAGATTATCATTTCTTCTCATACGCCTCGAACGAGGCTCTGCACATGTCCGAGCGCGAGAAGCAGATTATTCTGAACTGCTTCCGTGAAATCGGCGCCGAGCTCGAGCATGCCATCGACAGACACACCAAGCAGATAATCGCCTCGACCATAGAAACATTTCTGAACTACTGCGTGCGCTTCTACGACCGCCAGTTCATTACCCGCGAGATCCCCAACCGGAGCATCCTGAGCCGCTTCGAGAGGACTCTGCGCGACTGGTTCGACTCCGGCAAGGCCAAGGAACTCGGGCTGCCTACCGTCCAGATGTGCGCCACTGAAGCGTGCCTGTCGCCCAACTATTTCGGCGACGTAATAAAGAAGGAACTCGGAAAGACGGCCAAGGAGTACATCCAGCTCTACGTAGTCGACCGCGCCAAGGAGCTCATCGCCGAGAACGAGCTGAACGTCAGCGAAATCGCCTACGAACTCGGCTTCAAATACCCCCACCATCTCACGCGCATCTTCAAGCGCATGACCGGCACCACGCCCAACGAGTACCGTCAGAAACTCGGATCGTGAGCCCCGGGTGGGAGGTTTTAGGCTTTAGGTTTTAGGTTTTAGAGGCTTGCGGCGAAAGCAGGCGTCGTTTTGCCGCTTGAGCTCCGTTGCCCCGGTTTTCCCGATTAATCTCGATAATTCTTGATTAATCAGGATTAATCGAGAATTGACGCCGGCTGAATTTTTTAACGTGGCGGTCCGAGGTTTTGTCGCGGAAAATTTGTATTTTTGCACTTGAATCCCGAAGCAGGCTCGGAAGAAAGGCATCACTTATGACAAAGAACTGGAATTATCCCTCGCTCTCAAGCGAAGAGCAGCGCATAGGCGCGGAACTGGCACGACGATTCTCCAACTGCCAGCCGGTAGCCGACCTGCTGGTGCAGCGCGGAATAACCACCATCGATGCCGCCGAGCGATTCTTCCACCCTTCCGTCCGCGACCTGCACGACCCCTTCCTGATGCCCGACATGGACAAGGCCGTAGAGCGCCTCAACCGTGCCATGGGGGCCAAGGAGAAGATTATGGTCTACGGCGATTACGACGTCGACGGCTGTACGGCCGTGGCGCTGGTCTACCGCTATCTGCAGAATTTTTATTCCGAGCTGGATTTCTACATCCCTACGCGCTATGACGAGGGCTACGGCATAACCTTCAAGTGTATCGACGAATTCGCCGCTCAGGGCGTGAAGCTCGTCATCATTCTGGACTGCGGCATCAAGGCCAACGAGGAAATAAAATACGCCGCCGGGAAAGGCATCGACTTCATAATCTGCGACCATCACAAGCCCGACTCCGAGCTGCCGCCGGCCGCCGCCATCCTCAATCCGAAGCTCGAAGGCAGCACCTACCCTTGCCCTCACCTGAGCGGCTGCGGCGTGGGCTACAAGCTGATGCAGGCCTTCTCGATAAGCAACGGCATGGCCACGGCCGAACTCGAGTGTATGCTGGACCTGGTGGCCGTGAGCATCGCGGCGGACATCGTGCCGATGATTGACGAGAACCGCGTGATGGCCTATATGGGCCTCAAGCGCCTCAACACCAACCCGAAGATGGGCCTGCGCGCAATCATCCGCACCTGCGGCCTCGGAGGCAAGGAAATCA
>USGZ01000344.1 GCA_900554265.1 uncultured Porphyromonadaceae bacterium | reverse complement strand
ATGGAAGCGGCGTCGGTCTCGATGCGGCGTGCGGCTTCGTCGGCGCTCATGCCATGGGCTCTCATCAGGCTCGCGGTGAGCTCGGGAGAACTTGTGCAGCGGGTATCGTGTTCGAAGACGATGCGCACGCTTGGAGGCGTAAGCAAGTGGCTTGCAGGATCGTACGACGACGGAATTACCAGACGGCCGAACACGCCGAAGCCGCCCACGGCGAGTTCGCGCCGGGAGGGCAGAAGGTGGGCTATATGCAGGGCCGTCGTAATCATATTGCAAAAATAAGCAAAAATTCTGTCCTGTACAAAACTTTTTTCAATCGCCGGGGCGCAATACATCCGTTTCGTCAGCGGCGGGAACTTCGAAATGGGCGTAGTAGAACTCCACTTCAGCGTCGCTCACAGGCAGGTCGTCCGGCCCGCTGTTGCGGCGGTGCCTCAGGCGCTCCCTGAGTACCTCGAGCGGCGCGTGCAGGTAGACGAACTCCGCCCTGGCATCGCAGCGGCGGCAGAGCTCGCGGACGGCGTCGCGTCGCGCACGCTTGCACATGGTCGAGTCCACCACCACAGGCACACCGCGGCGGATAAGTTCCTCCAGGTCGCGGTCGAGTTCGGCGGTGCCGAGTCCGGCGGTGTTGTAGGCGTCCAGCGACAGCCGCCGGTAGCCCTGCGCCTCCAGCCCGAGGGCATAGCGCGTCTTGCCGGAGCCGCTGATGCCGCACATGAAGAGCACAGGAACGTAGGATTCCGGCGCCTGGGCCTGGGGTTTATGCATTCTCCTGCAGCGGGTCTACGACCACCAGACGGTACTTCTGGCTGCCAAGGCCGAGCTCCTCGGCGTAGTCCAGCAGATGAGTTGCCTGGCGTTCCTCCATGCGCTCGATCAGGTGTACCTTGCCCGGGTCCTTGGAGTTGTAGACCATGTCGACGCAGGCGCGGTCGAGGGCCACGGGGTCCAGCGAGGCCAGGATGCCGATGTCCTCCATCCTGACGGGCTCCGGTTCGGCAACGCAGTCGCAGTCGACGCTCAGGTTGTTGGCCACGCTGATGAATAGGATGTTGTCGCCGGCGGCGTCGAACACGGATTCGCAGGCCTCGGCCATGGATTCCAGGAAATCTTCCTGGGGCGGTACGTTGCTCCAGTCGACAGGTACGGTCTTGCTCTTGCCGGCGGTGTGGATCCATGCCTTGCCCTCGGCGGATGCCATGCCGATGGCCACGTTCTTCAGCGCGCCGCCGAATCCGGCCATCGGGTGGCCCTTGAAGTGCGAGAGGACCATCGTGAAGTCGTAGTTGCGCCAGTTCTTGCCGACGAAGTTCTCCTTCAGGTGCCTGCCCTTGCGGACGGGCAGGGCCATGTCGCCCTCGGAGTCCATGATGTCTACTTCGGCGATGGCGGTGAAGCCATGCTCGGCGGCGGTCTGAAGATGGTCCGGGGTGTTGCAGCGGCGGCCGTCGTAGGCCGTGTTGCACTCGACGATGGTGGCGTCCGTCATCTTTATCAGCTTCTTTATCACGTCGGTGCTCAGGTGGTTGGGATTGCCGGCCTCGCCCGTGGAGAGCTTGGCGGCGACGCGGCCCTTGACGGGACGGCCCAGACGATTGTAGATTTCTACAAGATTCCCGGCGTTGATGCGCGGGCAGAAATATACTATGGATTCTTTATCGGTCTTGCTGGTATCCATATTCGGTCACGGTGTTAGTGTTCGTGTCTTTATGATGCAAATATAACGCATCGGCGGCAATCCGCGAATCATGCGGCCGATTAAAATATGTTAACACCGGCGCGGACTTCCTCTGCCCCGGATTTTGTATCTTTGCGCATCCGTTCAGGCTCCTGCGCGGAGCCGCAAAATGCTGAGCGATGAATAACGAACTACTCGAAAAAATTGAAATACAGGCCCTCGAAGGAATTCCCGCCACCGTCGACGACGCCTATGCCCTCTGGCTCTCATTCGAAGGCGACGATGACGAAATCAACCTCCTGGCCGATGCCGCCGGCCGCGTGGCCGCGCGCCGCAACGGTACGGGCGTCCAGACATGCTCCATAATCAATGCCCGCTCCGGACGCTGCCCCGAGGACTGCAAATGGTGCTCCCAGTCGCATGCCCA
>USGZ01000343.1 GCA_900554265.1 uncultured Porphyromonadaceae bacterium | reverse complement strand
CCTGATGCCGGCCTGGCCGCGGGCGCGCCCGTTCGGTTATGCGGCGAGCTCGCCGCATAACAGGACAGAGGGGCCCGCGTTCCTTTACCATCGGTAGGTGAAGCCTACCTTGTTGATTTCCGCGGAAATGGGGGGATTGAGCTTATAGACGGTAATCTCGCCCCCGACCACCTGCATATATTTCATCGTAATTGCCTGATAGAGGCGGAACACGACGTGCTCGAGCAGTCGGCTGGTAACCTTCATCTCCTGGCGTACCAGCTCGACGATGGCGGCGTAGTTGAGGGTCAGGTCGAGGCGGTCGGTACGCATGGCGTGCTCGGCGGGAAAGTCCAGACGCACGTAGACCTCGAAGGTGTTGCCTACGATATTCTCCTGGACCTCGACGCCGTGAGCGGCCTGGATGCGCAGCCCGTCGATGATTATTGAACCTGTCTTTTTCTCCGACACTTTTCAGAATTGTGTTTTATGGGGGTCAACGCTTGGAGCGGCCGTTGCGGCGCTTGCGGCGCGAGGCGGGGTCGTCGGCACCGCGGCCCTGCGGCTTGCGGCCCAGGGTATCCAGCGAGCGCGGCGGATTCTTCTCGTCGACAATCACGAAATCGAGCTGCTTCTTGTCCAAGTCGGCCCGGGCGACCTGCACCTGGACCTTGTCGCCGAGGCGATAGCGGTGGCCGGCCTTACGGCCAATCAGGCAGTAGTTCTTGGCGTCGAAATCATAGTAGTCGTCGGCCAGGTCGCGCATGGGCACCAGGCCTTCGCACATGTTCTCGTCCAGCTCGACGTAGAGGCCCCACTCGGTGACGCCGGAAATCATGCCGGAGAACACCTCGCCGAGGTGGTCGCCCATATACTCGACCTGCTTGTACTTGATCGAGGCGCGCTCGGCGTTGGCCGCGAGTTGCTCCTGGGCCGACGAGTGCCTGCACTCCTCCTCGAGCTTCTCGGCGTTGACGCTGCGGCCGCCGGCGAGATAACGCTCGAGCAGGCGATGCACCATCATGTCCGGATAGCGGCGGATGGGCGAGGTGAAGTGGGTATAGTACTCGAATCCGAGGCCGTAGTGGCCGATATTCTCGGTGGTATATATGGCCTTGGCCATGCTGCGGATCGCGAGGGTGCCGAGGAAATTTTCCTCGCCGCGGCCCTTGATGTCGCGCAGCATGCGGTTGAGCGAGCGGTTGATTTCGGCGGGAGTACCGCTGATTTTCAACTTGTGGCCGAAAGGACGGCTGAGCTCGGCCAGGTTGGCCAGGCGCTCCTGGTCGGGCTGGTCGTGGACGCGGTAGACGAAGGCCTTGGGGGCTTTCTTCGCCGGGACGGCGCCGATAGCCGTGGCCACGGTCTTGTTGGCCAGCAGCATGAATTCCTCGATGAGCTTGTTGGCGTCCTTGCTTTCCTTGAAATATACGGAGGTGGGGTGGCCCTTCTCGTCGATTTCGAAGCGCACTTCGGCGCGGTCGAAGTCGACGGAGCCGTTGTCGTAGCGGCGCTGGCGCAGAATCTTGGCAAGGCGGTCGAGCTCGAGGATTTCGGGTGCGTAGTCGCCCTTGCCGGTCTCGATGCGCTCCTGGGCCTCCTCGTAGGTGAAGCGACGGTTGCTGCGGATTACGGTGCGGACGATGCGGCTGCCGAGTACCTTGGCGTTGCTGTCCATCTCGAAGACCACGGAGAAGGTGAGCTTGTCCTCGTCCGGGCGCAGGGAGCAGATGCCGTTGCTGAGGTGCTCGGGGAGCATGGGCACGACGCGGTCGACGAGGTAGACGCTCGTCGCGCGGTCCTCGGCCTCGCGGTCGATGATGCTGCCGGGGCGGACGTAGTGGGTAACGTCGGCGATATGGACGCCGACCTCCCAGTTGCCGTTGGCGAGGCGCCGGATGCTCAGGGCGTCGTCGAAGTCCTTGGCGTCGCGCGGGTCGATTGTGAAGGTGGTAACGGCGCGCATGTCCTCGCGGGCGGCCACTTCCTCCGGGGTGATGCCGGCGTCGATTTTCCCGGCGGCCTTGACCACGTTCTCCGGGTAGCGGTACGGGAGGCCGAACTCGGCCAGGATGGCGTGCTGCTCGGTGGTGTTGTCGCCGGCGACGCCGAGAATGTCGACAATCTCGCCGGCGGGCAT
>USGZ01000342.1 GCA_900554265.1 uncultured Porphyromonadaceae bacterium | reverse complement strand
GCATAACCGCGCCTGACGGCGGCTGCGTCCGTCTGCACGTGAGGCCTATCGGAGGCAGCCTCGGGCATGTCCTCAACGACCGCAACGAAAAGCATATGGCCAGCGCCCGCAACTTGGGTATCCGGCCGATGACGGACCTGGCGTCCGCCTGGTCCAATTCCCGCGGGCTTTTCCGCATCAGTTCCTGCGGGCTTTTCTGGGTCGACACCCTGAAGTACTCCTATCCCTACCTTACCCGCGAGGCCCGCGACCTGCTCGTCGAAATCACCGAGCGTTTCCGCGACACCCTCGCCGTCCGCGGCGGCGGCTCCTATCGGCCGAAGGTAACCAGCCTGCTGCGTTCGCCGGCTTCCGTGAGCCGTCTCAGGCGGGTGAACCGCAACGCCATAGGGGAGAGCGCCCACCAGTACGGCACAACTTTCGACCTGAGTTACAGCAAGTTCATATGCGACAATCTCGACGGGCCTGCGCGTACATTCGAGGACCTCAAGAACCTGCTCGGAGAAATAGTCGCCTCCATGCGGGCCGAGGGACGCTGCCTGGTAAAGCATGAGAGGCGCCAGGCATGTTTCCATATAACTGTCGCTTCGGGCGCTCCAGGCGCGGGTTCCGGGGACAATACAGATTCGTGCGACTATGAGTAGCATATTCCGAAAGACAGGGCGCGTAGTATCGCGCCTCTTCCTGATATTGTTATGGACAGCGATGGCGCTTGTCCTTGCCGTGGCGGCCGTACTGATATGCACCGTCCGGACGCTGCGGCCCGAGACTCTCACCCCGATAATCGAGAATGTGGCCAACGGCGCCCTCGACGCCCGTGTCAGCCTCGGGCGCGCAGAACTCGCCTTCCGTCCCGGTTTTCCCTTGCTTGAACTTCGTCTTGACTCCCTGAAGGTCATCTCCCGGAGTTTCGACACACTTGACCACGAAGAACGCGCGCAGCTGCCCGAGTATGCCGACAGCCTCTTTTCCCTCGCGTCCTTGCGCGGCGGCATCGACCTGGGCAAGTTTTTCCGCCGCGGCGAAATAGCGATTACCGACGTGGTGCTTACCTCGCCCGAGATGAATATCGTCCTGGCGGCCGACGGGCGTGGCAATTTCGACATTTACTCATCGGCCGACACCGCTTCGTCTTCATCGGCAACAGTCCTGCCGCCCATTTCCATCCGCAGGTTCCGGATGGAGTCGCCCCGGGCAATACGCTATTTCGATGCCATCGACTCGACCGAGGCAACAGTCGTGCTGCTCGCCAGCGCCTCGCTCGACGGCAGCGACGCTCCGAGCTACGCCCTGAGCATCGACGGGCGCCTGAGCAATCCCGCCGCACGCCAGCTTCTTAACCTCCGCGACCTGCGCTTCGGATTCGACGGCCGTCTGCGCTGGGATCCCCGAGTCCCTGATTTCCTGGCCCTGGACGATTTCAATATTTCAGGCGCCTCGCTGCAGGCCAAGGTCGACATGCAGGTGCGCTTCGGCGAGAGCCTGTCAGTCGACACCGCAAGCTTCGAGCTGCGCCCCGTCCGCGTCGACAGTCTCCTGGCTTTTCTGCCGGACAGCGTGCGGGCCCGCGGCGGACTTGTGGCCCCGAACTTTGAGACCGATGCTGTTGTCAGCATTACGGCGCATACCACCGGTCCCTTCGTTCCGGCACGCGATACCGTTCCGAACATCGAGGCCTCTGTCGTGATACCCGAGTCGCGGCTGCGCTACGGCCAGGCCCGGCTCCACGACGTCGCCCTCGACCTGAGCGTAGCGTTGACGGGTACGGACTACGACGGGGCCAGCGCCACTCTGCGCCGTCTGACCTTTGCCGGTCCGGCTACCTCCGTTGAAATAAGCGGACGCTTCTCGCGCCTGATAAGCGACCCGACTTTCGACTGCCGCGTCGACGGCGACATGCAGCTGGCTAATCTTCCACGGGTGCTTACGGATAAACTCCAGGGCATCCTCCGGGGACGCCTTAAGATGAATCTCGAAGCCCGGGGCAGCGCCTCGATGTTCGAGCTCGGCAAATTCCACCGCCTCGACGTCCGCGGGGAGGCAATAGGCACGGAACTCTACTTTTTGGACCACGACACCTCACGCTACGTGCGGCTGGGCCGGGCCGAGTTCCGCTTCGG
>USGZ01000341.1 GCA_900554265.1 uncultured Porphyromonadaceae bacterium | reverse complement strand
CAGCAGCCGGCCCAGCCTCAGCAGCCACAGGAGAAAAATCCCATAACCAGCTACGTCTGCCCCGCCTGCAACCAGGAAGTAAAGATTTTCGCTCCCGAGACCAGCGGCAACTACCCCGTGACCTGCGCCTTCTGCAAGACCCCGAGCACCGTGTTCATCGCCGGCAAGGACGTCCTCTGCCAGTCCCCGGCAGCAGCCGCACCCCGGCAGCCGGCCGCACCAGTGCCTCCGGTCACGCCTGTGCCGCCAGTTCCGCCCGTCCCGCATACCCCCGCCGCGACCATACCTCCCGTGCCGCCGGAACCCCAGGCGCCATGCACGCCTCCGCCGGCTCCCGCCGGTGCCGTGGCCACGGCCGTAGTCAACGAGCCCGTACCGTCGGCGCCCCGGAAAGGCGCCGCCGCACTCGTGCTCCTCGGCAAGATGTTCAACGACACCTACCCCCTCTCCTCCGGCCGCACGACCGTAGGACGTTTCGACGAGTCCAAGCAAAGCGACATCGCCATCAAGGGCGACAGCTATATGAGCCGCCGAAGCATCGCCGTAGAGGCCGTATACGACGCCGTACAAGGCTTCACTTACCGCCTCACGGTGCTCAGCGCTACTAATCCCGTGCTCCTCAACGGCCAGCCCATGGGAAACGGCGACAGCGCTTTCCTCAACTTCGGCGACATAATAACCCTCGGCAACTCCCGCCTTCGCCTCGACCCTGCCAAATAGTCCTCCCAAGAAGCTCCACTCATGAAAATACAGCTTTTTCCGCCGCTGTCCTTCTACCAGCTCGGCCGCCGCGCCAATCAGGAGGACGCCCGCTTTCCTGACTCCGACAATCCCTCCGCCGCCGGAACGACCTTCATCGTCTGCGACGGCGTCGGAGGCCTTGACAAGGGCGAAATCGCAAGCTCTACAGTAGCCGAGGCCATGGGCACAGCCATGCAGCGCTTCGACGGCAGCGAAACCTTCACAGACGGCGATTTCGCCCGCGTTCTCGGCACCGCCTACATGGCCCTCGGCGAAAAGAACACGGGCGCCTCCAAGGGCATGGCGACGACCCTCACCTTCGTCCACTTCCACGCCGGCGGCGCCTTCACCGCCTATATCGGCGACAGCCGCATCTACCAGATTCGGCCAGGCACCGGCGTCGTTTTCCGCAGCTACGACCACTCCCTGGTCAACGTACTCGTCCGCAGCGGCAGCATATCGCCCGCCGATGCCATCGACCATCCTCAGAGCAACATCATAACCCGCTGCATGGGAGGCCCCGAGGACAAGTCCGATGCCGCAAACATCTTCAACATCGCCGATGTCCGGCCCGGCGATTACTTCCTCCTTTGCTCCGACGGCGTCCTCCATCAGACCTCCGACGAGCAGCTCGTCGAACTCCTCGAGGCCCCGTTCACCGATGAGGAAAAGATTGCCCAGCTCGCCATGACAGCCTCCACCAGCGCCGACAACAATACCGCTATGCTCCTCCACGTTGCCGACGTGGAAGAGAATGCCGCCGCCGAGGAACTCACAGGCGAACCGGAGCACGAACCGGAAGCCGACGACGCCGACAAGAGCACCACGCGTCAGATACCCGTACACGGCGCCCAGGCCCACGACGTACAGCCGGCAGACCCTTCCGATAATGGCCCGACTCCTACCGAAGACCCCCGCAGAGGCGGCATCATAGGCATGTTCAAAAAATGGTTCTGACGTAAGCAGCCAACCCTATACCAGCCGCCGGAGCGCAACCAAGGCCACCTCCGGCGGCTTTTCTTTTGCCTGCCTGTGGCCGCCTCCAAAGCCTCCGGAGCCTCTCTTTTGCCCCAGAGCCCGTCGCCGGCCTGCCCGGCTATCAAGCCCTCTACCGGGCCCCGCAAAGGCCGTAGAAGGCCCCGAAAAGCCCGCTCCTCTATTATCTATCAAGCCCCGAAGCTTTAGCTTCGGCGGTCCACGTTGCCGCGCCCCCATAGGCGCCCGCTGGCGCAGGAAGCCCGCCTTATTTGTTCAAGCCCCGAAGCATTAGCTTCGGCTGTCGGCCTTGCCGCGCTCCCGTAGGCGCCCGCTGGCGCAGGAAGCCGGCCCCTTATTTGTTCAAGCCCCCGAAGCTTTAGCTTCGGCTGTCGGTCGGATTCG
>USGZ01000340.1 GCA_900554265.1 uncultured Porphyromonadaceae bacterium | reverse complement strand
CCCGCCGATGTGAAGGCGCGTATACGGAATCTTGCCGACGAGGTACGCTATATCACGCCCTCGGCCTCGTCTGAGGCGCGGATGGCCGACGACAAGATCGTGGCCGACATCCGCTCCCTCTCCTACGCCCTGGCCAACTACGCCATGAACCGCGAGCGCATCGCCGCCTTGCTGGATTCGCTCGGGCGCCATTTCAGCCGGCGCAAGGCGGCATTCTGATTCTATCGTTCCGGACAACAGATTCATTAACCATAACCTTCCAAACCTAAACCAAGAAAATGGCAGCAAAAATCTTCCCGGATTCAGCCAACGTATGGCAGGATCAGGCCAAGGTGCTTTTCAACTACTACCGGCAGTGCGCCGAACGGGTAGTTTCGGAAGAAGAGCGCATCGAGCAGGAGATCAACAACCTCGAAGAAGAAAAACAGCGACTGGCCGACGACCTCTCCAGCCACTGGTGGCTCCTTCTCCTGCTGGTGTTCCCCTACTTCCTGTACAAGAACAAAATCAACGGCGAAATCGCCGAGGCCGACGTGCATATCGAGGAATGCCGGCGGGCATATCAGGCCATATTCCGCGATTACCGCGTCAGCAAGCTCGGCGTGGCCTATGTACCTGTGGCCGAGCAAGTCAAATATCAGGACAAGAGCTTCATCGTCGATTACACCGGCTCTGTTCCCGAATCGCAGATATCGATGTCGATGTCGCGCCAGAACCAGCTGCTTGTCGACACCATCCACCGCCTCGACGCCCTCTCCAGGGAAGCGCCCGTAGTCGAGACTTCCGAGGAAGCCGAGACCGTCCAGACCGACGAGTACTCCCTATCTATTCAGGAAATCAAGGAAAACGACTATGTCGGCGACATGGAGCGCTCGCTGCGCACGGTGGCCTTCTGCATGGACGACCTGGAGACCGTGGCCGTAAGCCTTCCCGTGGTGCTTTCGGATTCGCCCTTCCTGCCCGAGCTGGACAGCTACGCCACCACGCAGATACCCCAGGGCGCCATGCGCATCGACGTGTTCGACAACCAGGCCTACCAGCCGGCGATCGAACGCTTCCGCGACATCAACCAGCTCAAGAACTCGCTCTCGAACGAGACCAGCCAGTTCGAGGAAGTGCTCAAGGAACTCATGCAGGCAATCGGCATCTCCGTGCAGACCATCGCCCGCATGAAGGTTGCCTCCGTCGACAAGGTCGTGCTCGAATCGAACGGCATCCTCTACCAGATTCTCAAGGCTCCGTACAACCACTACTCACCGGTTCTCGAGGCTGAGGAAATCGAACGCATCCGCCACGAGGAATTCAACTACTCCGACGACATCCAGGGCTACGAGCCCTTCACGCTGCGGCAGTCCTCGCGGGTGCGCTTCAATCCGCTGACCCGCACCTGGATTGCCGAGGACGGCTCGCAGACGGTAAGTCCCTTCGGCGTACATCAGATCTACGAGGAAATCGTGGCCCCGATGGTGCAGAACCTGATGCAGGAGAACCGCATAGAGCGCCTGAAAATCTACAACCACATCCGCGACCAGAAGATATCCTACCTCAACAAGTGGCACCAGGACACCGACGCCTTCTACCGCGCCAACCGCGCCGAGTCGGCCGACCTTATCAACCTGATGCAGCAGACGCTGACGGAGTACGTCGCCGCCTACAACAACCTGCTGGCCCTTCAGCGCACCGAGGCCCAGATGGCCGCCAGCGGCGAGGACCTGGATTCGATGGTTGTCAACGCAGTCGACAATTCCGCCGAAACCCTCTCCGCCTTCGAGCTCCAGGGTCAGGAATTCCAGAAGTGCCAGAGCGACTTCGAGGACTACATCGACCGCCTCAAGGAAGACATCGACCTCAAGGCCGCCCGCTTCGGCCACGTCGAATACTACGACGCCAAGCTGCGCGACGGATACTCGAACTCCGTGGCCGTGGCCGCCGCCGAAGTCGACAGCCTCGACGAACGCCGCCGCGGCCTGGCCACCGTCAATCCCAAGCTGGCCAAGGACTCCGAGCTGCCTCCCCGCCCGCACATCAGCGAGACCGCCGAGGAGCATTTCAGCCTCAACCTGCCGTCGATTGTGGCGGCCGCGCTGGAGAACCTCAACGTACCGGAAGAACCGGCCGGAGAAATTTGAGCCGGCCG
>USGZ01000339.1 GCA_900554265.1 uncultured Porphyromonadaceae bacterium | reverse complement strand
CCGACGGCCGCAAGACGGCCCTCGCCCGCCCGGGCGAGAGCTTCCGAGTAGTCGACGTCAATTCCGGCAGGACGGCCTTCGAAGGCACAGTCGAGCCTGTCAGCACAACCATCGGCGACTTCGGCCAGGCCGATTTCTCCGCCCTCACCGCCCCCGGCATCTACCGCATCGAGGCCGGCGGCGTATCGACCGAGCCTTTCACCGTCGGCTCGGACGCCGAGGTCTGGGAGAATTCGGCATGGAAGGTCCTCAATTTCGTCTTCGGCCAGCGCTGCGGCTACGCCGTTCCCTGCGTACACAGCCGCTGCCACCTGGACCTCATGAGCCGCCACAACGGCACCCGCCGCTCCTATGCCGGCGGCTGGCATGATGCCGGCGACCTATCGCAGCAGACGCTCCAGACCGCCGACGTGGCCTTCGCCATGCTCGAGCTTTACGACAAATATAAAGACAGCAACCCGCTACTGGCATCGCGCCTCAGGGAAGAAGCGCTGTGGGGAATACAGTTCGTGCTTCAGAACCGCCTGGGCGACGGTTATCATGCCAGTAGCGTGGGGCTTCTTATCTGGCAGGACGGCATCCTCGATTCCAACGACGATATCGAGACCGTCCGCGTTCAGAACCTGGCCTACGACAACTATCTCTATTCGGCCTACGAGGCATTCGCCGCCCGCGTACTGGCCGACTACGACCCTGTATTCGCCGACTGCCTCGCCGGCATAGCCCGCGAGGATTATGAGTTCGCCTCGCAGCAGCGCGAGCACGACAACTTCGGCGGCTGGATCAATCCCTACGAGCATACCTACAGCACCGGCGAGAGCCTCTATATGGCCACGGCCTCCTGGGCCGCCTCGATGCTCTACGAGCTCACCGCCGACCCGCAGTATGCCGCCGACGCCTCTAAGTTCGCCGACTATGTGCTGCGCTGCCAGCAGGCCATTCCCGTAGGCGGTCTCGTCGGCTTCTTCTACCGCAATCCCCAGCGGCATTCCGTCGTCCACTCGATTCACCAGTCGCGCGAGCAGATTTTCATGCTTGCCATGGACGCGCTCTGTCGCACCCAGCCCGATAATCCCGGCCGCGACCGCTGGGAAACTTCCATCGCCCTCTACGGCTCCTACATCAAGAACCTGATGCGCTTCACCGCGCCCTACGGCATGATTCCCGCCGGCATCTACCGCTCCGACGAGCCGGATGACGCCGCGGCTTTCTTCGCCCTGCATATCTTCCCGCCGGACGATGCCCGCGAGCGCTTCGCCGCCCAGGCCGGGTCGGGCGTCAGCGTGGCTCCCGGTTACTTCGTGCGCCGTTTTCCGGTGTGGTTAAATATCTTCAACGGCAATCTCGCCGTCCATACCTCGATGGGCAAGGCGGCGGCTATCTGCGCGCGCCGCCTCGGCGACCCGGAGCTGCTGGATATCGCCCGCGAGCAGATGTACTGGACCGTAGGCAAGAATCCATTCGCCCAGTCGCTCATCTACGGCGAGGGCCACCGCTATCCCGAGCTGAACAACTTCTCCTCCGGGCGCCTGATGGGCGCCATGCCCGTCGGCATCCGCACCATAGGCGATACCGACGAGCCTTACTGGCCCCAGATCAACAACGCCTGCTACAAGGAAGTTTGGATAACGTCGGCCGGCAAATGGTTCTCCCTTCTCGCTGAAATCGAAAACAACGACATATCATGAAATACCTTCGTAAACTTCTGGCTCTGGTCTTCCTCCTTGCAGGTCTCGGAGCCTTCGCGCAGGATGGCGAATATCCCGCGAACTATGCACGCGCTCCGCGCTTCAAGGCCCTGATCTACTATTCCGAAACCGCCGAACCGGCCCACGTCGAGTTCGCCCGCGACGCCATCGAGTTCTTCCGCCGCCTGACCTACGGCGAGGGCTACATCATGGACACCACCAGCACCCTGGCCGGCTATACCTACGAACGACTGAAGGAGTATTCCGTTGTAATCGCCATCAACAATACCCCGGCCCCAGGCGCCGAGCGCGAGGCCTTCGAGCGATATATGGACAACGGCGGCGGCTGGCTCGGCTTCCACGCCGCCGGCTATAACGACGCCTCGACCGCATGGCCCTGGCTCAACCGCTTCCTCGGCTGCGGCACCTTCTACTGCAACAACTGGCCCCCGCAAC
>USGZ01000338.1 GCA_900554265.1 uncultured Porphyromonadaceae bacterium | reverse complement strand
CCCCTACGGCAAGCCATGGTATATTCCCGGCTACGGCACGCGCGGCAGCAAAATCGCCGGCAGCATCTCGATAGTCTATACTTTATCGCTCTCGCACCTGAACAAGGAGCCCGACGAGGCCGTTATAAATGAGCAAAATCAATAATATACGAAGATGAAAAAGCTTGTTGTAATCGGCGCTTCCTCGGGACTGGGAAGGCGAATAGCACTGGATTTCGCCCGCCTGGGCTGGCGGGTAGGCATTGCCGCGCGCCGCGAGGAACCCCTGCGCGAAATAAAGGAGAAATATCCGGACCGCATGGAGTACCTGACCCTCGACGTCACCGCGGCCGACGCCGCCGAGCGCTTCTACAAGCTTATCGAACTCATCGACGGCATGGACTACCTGCTCTACACGGCAGGCTGCGGCTGGTCGAACCCGACGCTGGACGGCGCCCAGGACGAGCAGACGGTGCTGGTCAACGTGCTGGGCTTCACCCGCATAATGAACGCTGCCTACAAGTACTACCGCGACACGGCCAACGTCCGCGCCGGCCATATCGCCGCCGTGACCTCCGTTGCCGGCACCAAGGGCATAGGGGTGTCGGCGACCTACTCGGCCTCGAAGCGCTACCAGTGGACCTATCTTCAGGCCCTGGACCAGCTTGCGCATATCCAGCACGTCAACGTGACTTTCACCGACATCCGTCCCGGATTCGTCGATACGCCCCTGCTCATCAAGGGCAAGAACTACCCGATGGAGATGAGCATCTCCTACGCCGCTCCGCGAATAGAGCGCGCCATGGTTACGCACCGCCGTGTCGCCGTGGTCGACAGCCGGTGGGCCGTTGCGGTAGCTCTCTGGCGCTGCATTCCGGACTCGCTCTGGCGCCACCTGGCCATCCATCTCTGAATACTCTGAAACTGAATACCAACCAATTATCTTGCAATGAAAAAACTATTTTTAGCCCTGGCCCTCGCAGCCGCCGCATTTTCGGCAGCCAAGGCCGAGGAGCCTGAGAAACCCTGGCGCTACGTCGACGCCTCCGAACTCCGCGTAATCAACAAAGGCTGGGACAACACCCTGCGCCCCTATACGCGCATACCGGCGTATCTTCAGGACAGCGTGCGCCCGGACCTCTGGGAGCGCTCGCAGTGCAGCTCCGGCATCGGCGTGCGCTTCGCGACGAATTCCTCTCGCGTGGGCGTCCGTTACGAACTTCTCTGGGACACCCATATGCTCCACATGGCCGACACCGGCCTTAAGGGCACTGACCTCTACATCTTCGAGGGCGACAGCGTATGGCGCCACGTAAACACCAACCGCCCGCGCGTCAACAACCGCGAGGAAAAAATCTGCGAGAGCACCTACGTGTCGAACCTCGACACCACGCGCATGAACGAATTCATGATCTACTTCCCGCTCTACGACGGCGTCAATAAGCTGGAGGTCAAGGTCGACAGCGGCGCATCCATCGGCACCGGCCGCCCCGAGCTCATAGACCCGCGTGTAAAGATCATAGCCTACGGCACCAGCATCCTTCAGGGCGGCTGCGCCTCGCGTACGGGCATGGCGGCCACCAATATCCTCAGCCGCGAGCTCAACTGCGAGGTAGTCAATATCGGCATCAGCGGCGAAGGCAAGATGGATTCATGCATGGCCCGCGCGATGGCCGGGATTCCGGATGCCGACGTGTTCCTGCTGGATCCGGTTCCGAACTGCACCGAGATGATGTGCGACACGCTCACCTACGGTTTCGTCAAGATACTGCGCGACGCCCGGCCCGATGTGCCCATCGTGATGGTCGAAGGCCCGATGTATCCCTACTCGCGCTACGACAGCTTCTTCGGGCGCTATCTTCCGGCCAAGAACGCCGCCTTCCGGCGCAACTACGAGAAGCTCAAGGCCGAGAACCCCTACGGGCTCTACTACGTTGACTGCATCGAGCTGGACGGCGTCGAAGACGACGGCACGGTCGACGGCATTCACCTGACTGACCTCGGCTTCCGCCACTATGCGGACAAGCTGCGGCCGGTGCTCGAGCAGGTACTGAGAGAGCACCCGGCGGACTCCGCAAGATAAATCTTGCGGGCCTGAACAAAAAGCTGCTTCGCAGCTTTTTTTACTACCGCTGAAAAAACAGGCGAGGCCGCGCTTTTGATTCG
>USGZ01000337.1 GCA_900554265.1 uncultured Porphyromonadaceae bacterium | reverse complement strand
AGTGCGGTCTGCCCAAGGACATGGCCGCCGAGCTCTACAAGCCGTTCATCATCCGCAAGCTCATCGAGCGCGGCATCGTCAAGACCGTAAAGAGCGCCAAGAAGATCGTCGACCGCAAAGAACCTGTCGTATGGGATATCCTCGAATACGTGATGAAGGGTCATCCCGTACTGCTCAACCGCGCCCCGACACTGCACCGCCTCGGTATCCAGGCCTTCCAGCCCAAGCTTATCGAAGGCAAGGCCATCCAGCTGCACCCGCTGGCATGTACGGCATTCAACGCCGACTTCGACGGTGACCAGATGGCCGTCCACCTGCCCCTGGGCAACGAGGCCGTTCTGGAAGCCCAGTTGCTGATGCTCGGCGCCCACAATATCCTCAACCCGGCCAACGGCGCTCCTATCGCCGTGCCTTCGCAGGATATGGTACTCGGTCTGTACTACATCTCCAAGCTCCGCTCCGGCGACAAGGGCGAGGGTCATGTGTTCTACGGTCCCGAGGAAGCTCAGATCGCATACAACGAGGGCAAGATTACCCTCCACGCTCCCATCTCCGTGATGGTCGACGACGTCGACGAGAACGGCAACCCCATCCGCCATCTCGTCCACGACACTTCCGTGGGCCGCGTGCTCATCAACCAGTACGTACCCAAGGAAATCGGCTACATCAACACCATTATATCCAAGAAGAGCCTGCGCGACATCATTGCCCGCGTAATCAAGAAGTGCGGTATTCCCCGTTCCGCCCAGTTCCTGGACGACATCAAGAACCTCGGCTACTACATGGCCTTCAAGGGCGGTCTGTCGTTCAACCTCGGTGACGTGCTCATTCCGCCGGAAAAGGAGCAGATCGTGGCCGACGGCTACCGTCAGGTAGAGGAAGTCATGGAGAACTTCGAGAACGGTTTCATCTCCGACAAGGAACGTTACCAGCAGGTAATCGATATCTGGACGCAGGTCAACGCCAAGCTCACCAAGGTGCTTATGAACCTGATGAGCTCGGCCAACCAGGGCTTCAACGCAATCTACATGATGCTCGACTCCGGCGCCCGTGGTTCTAAGGACCAGATCCGTCAGCTCGCCGGCATGCGCGGCCTTATGGCCAAGCCTCAGAAAGCCGGTGCCGAAGGCGGTCAGATTATCGAAAACCCGATTCTGGCCAACTTCAAGGAAGGTCTGAGCGTGCTCGAGTACTTCATCTCCACCCACGGCGCCCGCAAGGGTCTTGCCGATACCGCCCTCAAGACCGCCGACGCCGGTTATCTTACCCGCCGTCTGGTCGACGTGGCCCACGACGTAATCATCAACGAAGAAGACTGCGGCACCCTCCGCGGACTCGTATGCACCGCCATCAAGAACAACGACGAAGTCGTCGCTTCCCTGGGCGAGCGTATCCTCGGCCGAGTGTCCGTCAACGATATCGTCCATCCCATCACCGGCGAAATCATCGTCCGCGCCGGCGAGGAAATCAAGGACGACGCCGCCGACATCATCGACGCATCGCCCATCGAGAGCGTCGAAATCCGCTCCGTCCTCACCTGCGAGAGCCGCCGCGGCGTCTGCGCCAAGTGCTACGGCCGCAACCTGGCCAACAACCGCATGGTGCAGAAGGGCGAGGCTGTCGGCGTAATCGCAGCCCAGTCCATCGGCGAGCCCGGTACCCAGCTGACACTGCGTACCTTCCACGTCGGCGGTGTGGCGACGAACATTTCCGCCGTATCCAAGCTCACCTCCCGCTATGAAGGCAAGCTCGAAATCGACGAGCTCCGTACCGTCGATACCGAGGACGGCTACAAGGTTGTCGTAGGCCGACTGGCCGAGATGCGAATCGTCGACAACAATACCGGTCTGCCCCTGATGACCGCGCCCGTTGTCTACGGTTCCAAGCTCTTCTTCGACAACGGCGCCGAAATCAAGCCAGGCGACGTAATCTCCGAATGGGACCCCTTCAACGCCGTTATCGTTGCCGAGGTCGCCGGTAAGATGCACTTCGTCGACATGATCGAAGGCGTTACCTACCGCGTCGACAGCGAGTCCAACCAGATGGCCGAGGACCGCGTGATCATCGAGTCCCGCGACCGCCAGCACGTGCCCTCCGTCGAAATCCTCGGAGCGGCCGGCGAAGTTCTGGCAACGTACTCTCTGCCTG
>USGZ01000336.1 GCA_900554265.1 uncultured Porphyromonadaceae bacterium | reverse complement strand
GGGCGACTGCCGCGCGCTGGCATTCCCCGCCGCTCAGCTGGTCGGGGCGATGAGTCAGGCGAGCGCCGAGACCAAGGCGTTCCAGCAGCTCGCGGGCGCGGGCCGTGGCGTCCTGCATCGAGGCGCCCCCGATGAGCGCGGGCATTGCCACGTTCTCCAGCAGCGTGAATTCAGGCAGCAGCTGGTGGAACTGGAACACGAAGCCGATGTTCCGGTTGCGGAACTGCGAGAGCCGGCGGTCGTTGAGGGTGGTGGTGTCCGTGCCGTCGTAGATCACCTTGCCGCCGGGCTCGGGGCTGGAGAGCGTGCCGAGAATCTGCAGCAGGGTGGTCTTGCCGGCGCCGCTGGGGCCGAGGATGGCCGTGATGCGGCGGTCGGGGATGTCAAGGTCTATGCCCTTGAGGACCTCCAGGCTGCCGAAGCTGCGGTGTATGTTCCTGGCGCAGATCATTTGCAACCGCAGCCGCCGCAACCGCAGGCGCCCTCGCCGTCGCAGCTGTCGCCGCAATCGTCGTCGCATCCGCAGCCACAGCCGCATCCATCGGCGGGCTTGAGTTCCTCGGCGGTAGGCTCGCGCACGAGGGTAACCTCGCCGGCGTAGTGTACCTTGTCCTTGGCCAGGGGATGGTTGAAGTCAAGGATAACCTCGGTGGGGGTAACTTCCTGGATGAGACCGTCGATGCGGTAGCCGTCGGAGGTCGTCAGAGGCACCAGGGTGCCGGGAACGAAGGCTTCCTCGTCGAACTTGCCGTCGATTTCGAAGCGGTCACGGGGCAGGGCGATGATTTCCTCGGGGTCGTAGGGCCCGAAGGCCATGTCGGGCTCGGCGGTGAAGTCGAAGCTGTCGCCGGCGCCGAGTCCGAGAACGGCGTCCTCCAGGGCCTTTACGAAGCCGGGGGTGATGCCGAGTATGGCGCGGTCCGGATCCTCGGGCTCGACTTCGTGGACAAGGGTCTCGCTGCCGTCCGGGTTGACGCGGAAGAGCTTATAGGTCAGCTCGAAGTATTTTCCGGGCTGTATCGTTTCTTTTTCAGACATATGGTTAGTGTTTGGATTTGCAAAGATATAACAAATTCTCGTAGCTATTGTCCTGAATTCAGTTATAAGAACAACAGCAGTCGCTTATTCGTGGTTCGGAATCCGCAGGCGATCGCCGGCATCGTCGACTATCGAGCGGAAATAGCGCTCGTTATAGCCGCCGAATGTGGGTTGTACGGGCACGCCGTAGGCGTTGCGCTCGAAGCGGCCGTCCTTCTCGTGCTTGATGTTGCCGTCGAGGTATTTCACCAGCAGGTAGTCGCCCAGGCGGTGGTACTCGGAGGTCACGTCGGCGGCCGTGGTCAGCGTCAGACCGCGCAGCAGGTCCTGGGCTGCGGCGTAGTCCATGGCGGCGATAGAATCCGCGGCGGCGACGACGTCGGCCTCGGCCTTCCCTTCGAGTCGGCTTTGAACGGCGCGGATATCGGGTATCATCTGCGAGTAGCGGTTATAGGCCTGGTTGGCTACGTAGTTGTTGACCCAGAACATGCTGCGCCAGTCCAGCGTAAGCAGGTCGGCGGTGGCGCCGTCGAGACTCTCGGGCACAGTATCGGTCGAGTTGAACACCGGCACGTAGACGCAGGTGTTGGCGTCATCGACGCCGAACCAGAGTATGCCCTTCATGGCGTCGTGGCGGCCGCCGTTGATGTCGGCCACGAAGGAAAAGCCCGTCTGCTGGGTGGCGATGGCGCGCTCGTGGGTGTAGGTCTGGCCGTCGACGGTGTACTCCATCGGACGCCAGCGGTAAGGCACGTCGAAGGGGCCGGCGCCGATGTCCTGGGTCATATCCAGGCAGGTGCCCTCGAAATGGTCGCGCATCATCCACTTCATGTCGTTGGCCGTCAGCGGACGTGCCGCCTTTACCCATAGCGGCAGCGGCTCGCCTTCTCCGCGCAGAATCCAGCTCTCGTAGCGGTCCATGCTGCCGGGCTCGGCGAACTTGCGGAAGAAGGCCCACACGCGGGCATCGCAGCCGCGCAGGGCGCCGATGTCGGTGATGGCGTAGGCGCGGGAGAAGTCGAAGAGACTGTCCGGGCCCTCGTAGAGGCCCTGGCTGCGGGCGAAGTCTACCACGTCCGGCGAGTAGAGCGTCTCCGGGTCGTCCATCGGGAATCGGTGGATGCGGCTG
>USGZ01000335.1 GCA_900554265.1 uncultured Porphyromonadaceae bacterium | reverse complement strand
TACTTTGCCGAGCAGATCGCCGCGCGCCAGCCGGCGTTCATGCTTCTGCACAAGGTGCGCCCCGGCATAACTTCCTGGGGCATGGTCAAGTACGGCTACGCCCAGAACGTCGACCAGATGGTAGAGCGCATGGCCTACGACCTGCTCTACCTCCAGAACGTGAGCCTCTCGATAGACCTTAAGATATTGCTCCACACCGTCGCCACGGTCATTACCGGCCGGGGCGTATGAAAGATTGACAGAAAAATGGCCGAAGAACAGACAGCACATACCGGGGAAACCGAGGGCGGCAGCCGCCTCCACCGGCTCTTCATGCTTTTCCTGATGTGGCGCGAGCGCCGCATCAAGGAGAAGAACTTCGTGCTTATCCTGGCCTTCTTCGTCGGCATCTTCAGCGGCCTGGCGGCCATTGTGCTGAAATTCCTGATTCATTTCATATCAACCAAGCTCACGGCCCACGTCAATCTCGAGAGCGGCAACTACCTCTACATCCTGCTGCCTGCCATCGGCGTGATGCTCTCGGCGCTCTACGTGCGCTACGCGGTGCGCGACAACATCTCCCACGGCGTAACCCGCGTGCTCTACGCCATCTCGCAGAACAAGAGCCGCCTGAAGCCGCACAATATGTACACCTCGCTGCTGGCCTCGTCGATAACCATAGGCTTCGGCGGGTCGGTCGGCGCCGAGGGTCCTATCGTATGCACCGGCGCCGCAATCGGCTCCAACCTGGGCCAGAAGTTCCGCATGAGTCCGCGAATCCTGATGATACTCGTGGGCTGCGGTGCCGCCGCGGGCATCGCCGGCATCTTCAAGGCCCCCATCGCCGGCGTGCTGTTCACTCTTGAGGTGCTGATGATCGACCTGACGACCGTGTCCGTCATGCCGCTGCTCATTGCCTCGATAACCAGCACGGTGATAGCGTATATCTATACCGGCTATGAGTTCGAGTTCTTCTTCGCCCAGACCGAGGACTTCTACATCTCGCGCATCCCCTACGTGATTCTGCTTGGCCTGGCCTGCGGCTTCGTGTCGCTCTATTTCACCAAGGTGATGAACATGATGGAGGGCTTCTTCCGGCGCTTCAGGAATCCCTGGATGAAGACGCTGATAGGCGGAGCGCTGCTCTCGCTCCTTGTGTTCATCTTCCCGCCTCTCTACGGCGAAGGCTACGGCCCCATCGTCGGGCTCCTCGCCGGCGATACCTCCAGCATCGTCAACGGCTCGATATTCTACGCCGACCGCGGCCAGGTGTGGTTCCTGGCGCTGTTCATCATCATGATTATCCTGACCAAGGCCTTCGCCACGTCGACCACCAACGGCGCCGGCGGCGTCGGAGGCACCTTCGCGCCCTCGCTCTACGTTGGCTGCATGACGGGTTTCGTCTTCGCCTATATCGCCAACTACATGGGTCCGGACCTTGGCATCACCCTGTCGACCAAGAACTTCGCCCTGATAGGCATGGCCGGGGTGATGAGCGCGGTGATGCACGCGCCGCTGATGGCCATCTTCCTCACCGTCGAGCTAACCGGCAGCTACGAACTATTCCTTCCGCTGCTGATTGTCAGCACCATATCCTACGGCACAATAAAGGTCTTCGAGCCCTACTCCATCTACACCATGCGCCTGGCGCAACGCGGCGAGCTGCTCACCCACCACAAGGACAAGGCCGTGCTTACTCTGCTGAAAGTCAACAATGTTATCGAGACTGACTTCCTGCCGGTATATCCGGAAATGACGCTCAAGGAGATGGTGGATGTAATCGCGCTGAGCAAGCGCAACCTTTTCCCGGTAATCAACGAGCGGCGCGAACTGGTCGGCGTGGTGCTTCTGGATGAAATCCGCAACATCATCTTCCGCCCCGAGCTATACCGCCGCATGCGCGTGAGCACCTTCATGAGCGTACCGCCGGCGCGCATCGAAATCGGCGACAGCATGGACAAGGTCATGAAACTCTTCGACACCACCGGCGCCTGGAATCTTCCCGTAGTCGAGAACGGCGTCTACGTGGGCTTCGTGTCCAAAAGCAAAATCTTCAACTCCTACCGCCGCGTCCTCCGCCACTACTGCGAGGACTGAGCGGCAAATACAACTGGCCGCCGGCAAGCGCGGCTGAAAGCCGGCGCGCAAAGGAGGTCGGGACCTCCGCGTCCCGACACCTTCGCGTCCAACC
>USGZ01000334.1 GCA_900554265.1 uncultured Porphyromonadaceae bacterium | reverse complement strand
TCAGCGGCCGCATAATGCTCGTGGTCGGCTCGGCTCTGGGCCTGCGCATTCCGTCGGCCCTGCTGGAGAATCCGTCGGTGGCCGTCGTGGCCGAGCTCAACGCCAACCTCGAAGGTCCCGACGAAATTTTCACGCCCAATCTCTACGAGCCCGTCCTGCGGCAAATCTCGCAGGAGGAGTGCAACCGGCCCGAATACATTATTAGTATAGGGGGCGCGCTGATTTCCGACGGCTTCAAGAAATTCCTGCGCGCAAGCGGAGCGAAGACCATCGGCGTGGGCTTCGACGACTGCTTCGTCGACACCTTCCTCAACCTTTACGCCCAGGTCCACGCCGACCCGCAGGTCTTCCTCGACGCCTGGGCCGCGCATACCCAGGACGTTCGGACCGACTACCGCGACTTCTGGGCCGACACCGGCCGCCGACTGAAGGCGAGAATCGCAGGCGAGGAGTTCCACCGGTGGAGCGACCTTGGTGCGCTTCTCGAAGTGGAGAAGTATGTGCCCAGTGGCACGACCCTCTTCCTCGGCAACGGCATGAGCGCCCGCTACGGCCAGCTCGTACCCTGGCGCGGGCTGCGCGCGGTCTATGCCAACCGCGGCGTCAGCGGCATCGACGGCTGCACATCGACCGCCGCCGGAGTGTCGATGGTCACGCCGGGCCAAGTGCTTCTCGTTACCGGCGACATGGGCTTCGCTTACGATATCGGCGCCCTGGCGCTGCCGGAGGTGGGGTCGACGTTGAAAATCGTGGTGCTCGACAACGGCGGCGGCGACATCTTCCGCCGCGTGCGCACAACGCGCGACCTGCCCCACCGCGACGAGTGCTTCGTCGCCAGGCCGTACCTGCCGCTGTCGTATGTGTCGACGTCCTATGGCTTCAGCTATTTCTATGCCGCCGGCTTTCATGAGGCCGCCGGTTCCATCGAGGCTTTCTTCGCCGAAGATGTCAATCCCGCCATCCTGCATATCCGCACTACCGAAGAAGACAACACATCAGCATACAACAGATTACACAGTATAAAGCCATGAGCGAAAATACCGCGCGTCAGTGGACGCCAATCAAGGAATATACCGACATCCTCTTCGATTTCCATAAAGGAATCGCCCGAATAACCATCAACCGCCCCGAGGTCTACAACGCCTTCCGGCCCCTGACAAACCACGAGATTCTCGACGCCCTCGACTACTGCCGCGACCATAAGGAAGTGCGCGTGGTAGTCCTCACCGGCGCCGGCGACAAGGCCTTCTGCTCCGGCGGCGACCAGAACTACAAGACCTCCGGCGGCTACCGCGACTCGGACGGCACGCCGCGCCTCAACGTGCTCGACGTCCACAAGGCCATCCGCTCGCTCGTGAAGCCCGTAATCGCTGCCGTCAACGGCTACAGCATCGGCGGCGGCAACGTGCTGCAGGTGGTCTGCGACCTCTCCATCGCCTCCGAGAACGCCCGCTTCGGGCAGACCGGCCCCAAGGTGGGCAGCTTCGACGCCGGCTTCGGCTCCTCCTACCTGGCCCGCTGCGTAGGACAGAAGAAGGCCCGCGAAATCTGGTTCCTCTGCCGCCAGTACACGGCACAAGATGCTCTGGAAATGGGCATGGTCAACAAGGTCGTGCCTCTGGACAAACTCGAGGACGAGTACGTCGACTGGGCCGAGACAATCATGAAGCGCAGTCCCTTCGCCATCCGCATGATCAAGCGCGCACTCAACGCCGAGCTCGACGGCCAGCACGGCCTGATGGAGTTCGCCGGCGACGCTACCCTGATGTACTACCTGATGGACGAGGCCGCCGAGGGAAAGAACGCCTTCCTCGAAAAGCGCGACCCCGACTTCGACCGGTTCCCCCAGTTTCCCGGCTGATGCTGACGGCGCAGTGGGCCCGCTACGGGCTCGATTTCCGCTTCGAGGCCGTCACGTCGCGCGAGAGGATGTGGTGCAAGCCAACCTACTTCGTCCGCGTCTTCGACCCGGAGCGGCCGGAAACTGTCGGGATAGGGGAGTGCCCTCTCTTTCCGGGACTGTCGGCCGACGACCGGCCCGACTACGAGGCCGTGCTGGCGGCGGTATGCCGCGAGCCTGAATCGTGGCGCGACTGTATATATCCGTCCATCCGCTTCGGCTTCGAGACAGCCATGGCCGACCTTGCCGGCGGAGGACGCGGGCGGTGGACGGA
>USGZ01000333.1 GCA_900554265.1 uncultured Porphyromonadaceae bacterium | reverse complement strand
CCCCGGCGGGGGTGGTGTCGAAGAGCGAGAGGTCGTAGTCCAGGATATCGTCCGGACTGACGTCGAGCTTGTCGCTCAGGAGCTTGCGTATCATGCCCTTGCATCCGTCGAGTCCGAGGGCCGCCACGGGCAGCATGTCCTTCTGCTTGGAGAGTTTGTTGCCCTCGTTGACCTGGCGGTTGAAGTGGATGGCCAGGTGGGGAATGGTGAGCAGGGGCTTGTCGAAGCGCACGGTGGTGTGCCTTGGGCGGAGGGGACTGTCGCCGCGCAGGATTACGCGGCCGGCAAGCGAGAGCGGTCGGTCGAACCAGGTGTAGAGGATAGGACCGCCGTAGACCTCGGTATTGAGGCGCACTGCCCCGCCCTCGCAGGCCATCTCGCAGTGGGGTTTGAGTCGAAAGCCGGGCGAGTCGCTGTGGGCGGCGACGATATGGAAGCCGTCGGAAGCGGCACCCTCGCCTACGATGAAGGCGAAAATCGCGGAGCCGTTGGCCTTTACGAAGCGTCGGTCGCCTGGACGGAGAGTCCAGCGGTCGGAAGGTGTCAGTTCGGTAAAGCCGTCGGCGAGAAGATCGGACTCTACGGTGCGCACGGCCAGGAAATTGACCACGGCGGAATCCATGAAGCGACAGAGGTCGTCGATAATATTCATTCGAGCACTTGTTTACGGTAAATGAAATTGGAAGCGCGCAGGGCATCGCAGATGCTTTCGCTCAGGAAGCCGTCGAAGCGGTACTTGAGATCGGAAAGCACAAGTGGCATGGCGTCGGACGGCGCCTGGCGTACGGTGTCGGCGAAGTTGTACATGTCCTGGTAGATGTCGGCGAGTTTTTCGGCCAGCGACACGGCCACCGGCGTATCGGAGTAGCGCATATCCTCGACGGGAGTGTCGAGGTACATGTCGTACTCGCCGAAAGCCGACGCCATCGGGGTGAGGACGGCGTCGTAGCCGGCCTCGTCGAGGGTATCGTAAATCATGCCCGTCTCCTCGCCTTCCTCGCCGCCGTAGGGGCGGATATCGTTGACGGAGGCGAAGATGCGCGGGAGGTAACGGACCACGCCCGCGCAGAACTCCCGCGGCTGCATCGAGGAGCAGCGCTCCAGCAGGGAGCAGAACTCCGCGGCAAGTCCTGCCAGGGCAATAACCTGCGGGCTGACGCCCGAGGCTTCGTTTTCCTGTTCTTTCATTTCTTGATTTCCGGAACGTAAAGCTTGTTGTCCTTGATATATTTATAGACACCCGCCGGCAGGAAATAGTTCATGTCCCTGCCGCGGGATATGGCCTGGCGCACGAAGGTGCTGGAGATATCCAGCAGCGGCGCGTTGGCAATCTCGAGTCCCTCGACGTTACTCTTGGCCACCGGGTAGCCGGGGCGGAGGTATACTATCACGCCGAACTCGTCGAGAATCTTCTGCGGCTCGCGCCAGCGGTCGAAGTTGCGCCAGTTGTCGCTCCCGATAATGAGCTTGAACTTCTTGTCCGGGTTGCGCTCGCGCAGCAGCTCGAGGGTCCTGACGGTATACGAAGGCCGGGGCATGCTAAGCTCGATGTCGCAGATGTCGATATTGTCCGAGCCCTTGACTGCGATGTTGAGCATGGCCAGGCGCCTGAGGTCCGGAATCAGCTCGGAGGGGTCCTTCAGCGGATTGCGCGGCGACAGGGTCAGCCAGACCTCGTCCACATAGCCCCACTGGCTCAGGTAAGAGGCCAGTATCATATGGCCGATGTGAACCGGGTTGAAACTTCCTCCGAGTATTCCGATGGTTGTCATAATCAGTAAATCAGCGGTTGATGCTGAGACCGATGAAACCGTCTACGACGTTGCGGGTCTGACGGACTGCCGTCAGCAGCTCGTCGTTGACGATGCTGACGTCGAACTTCGGGGCCTGCGAAATCTCGTACTCCGCACGCGACATGCGCTCGTCGATTTTCTGCTGCGTCTCGGTGCCGCGGCTTTCGAGGCGGCGGCGCAACTCGTCGATGCCGGGCGGCATGATGAAGAGTGCGAGACAGCCGGCGCCGTAGATACGCTTGAGGTTGAGGGCGCCGTTGACGTCCAGGTCGAGGATGATGTTATGGCCCTCGCCGGTGATGCGGTCGATTTCGCTGCGCAGGGTGCCGTAGAAGCAACCGGGGTAAACCTCCTCGTACTCGACGAACTCACCCTCGGCGA
>USGZ01000332.1 GCA_900554265.1 uncultured Porphyromonadaceae bacterium | reverse complement strand
CAGGGCCGGAACGACGGTGAGGGTGTCGGAACCGGTGCTGTCGGCGGCGATGACAGCCGGGACGGTGTCCGGCAGGGCCGAGGAGTCCGCAGGCGCCGGCGGCAGGACACTGGCGTCCGGCCCCGGGCCTCCGAAAGCCGAAACGGCTCCCAGGCTCAGGGCTGCGGCAAGTATGTAGACTAAGAAGCGACGCACAACTTTACACGGTTCGGAACTGCAAAGGTATGAAAAACGCCGCAAAATCCGCCAGGCATATCGCAAAATATGCCTGTTAAAGTTTTGCAAGCAGTTCTTCGGGGTTCATGTGGAGCTGCGGATGGTGCCATCCGGGCAGCAACTGCGCCATCGGTCCGAGGACAAAGGCGCGCTTTGCCATCATGGGGTGGGGAATGGTAAGCCGCGGCGAGCTGTAGGTAAGTTCGTCGACGGATATTATGTCCACGTCGATTTCCCGGTCGCGGTAAGAGCCGTCGGGGTTGCGGTGAGGCATCGTGGATATGGAGCGCTCGATGTTCTGCACCATATCCAGCAGACGTTCGAGCTCTTCCGGAGTCCAGGGATTCGCTTTCTCGAAGCTCAGCAACACACCTACATTGACGAAAGGATTCTCCGAATCGAAGCCCATAGGGAGGCTCGTGACCGGTTCGGCCACGCGCACGATGCCGTCGTAGGGTTTCGCGGCTTCCGACAGCGCGGCTACCGCCCGCCCGATGAGGGCGTGGCGGTTGCCGGTGTTGGAACCTAAGGAGAGGTATATCTCGGAAGTCATATTGCGGCTGCGGCGCGGAGTTTAGTCGATGCTTGTGCGGGCCACTTCCTTCTCCTCGAAGCCTTCGATGAGATCGCCGACCTTGATGTCGTTGTAGCCTGCGACGGACAGGCCGCACTCATATCCGGAAACCACTTCCTTGACGTCGTCCTTGAAGCGTTTGAGGGAGCCCAGCTCGCCGGTATAGCGTACGATGCCGTCGCGGATGAGGCGTACTTTGGAGCCCCGCTTGATTTTGCCTTCGCGTACGATTGCGCCGGCGATCGTGCCGACCTTGTTGACATGGAAGGTCTCGAGCACCTCGGCGGTACCGGTGATTTCTTCCTTGATTTCCGGAGCCAGCATGCCGGCCATGGCGTCCTTGACCTCCTCGATAGCCTGGTAGATTACCGAGTAGAGTCGGATTTCGACGCCGTCGCGTTCGGCGGCGCGGCGTGCGGACACGCTCGGACGCACCTGGAAGCCGATAATCACGGCATCGGAGGCGGCGGCCAGGGTTACGTCGCTTTCGGAAATCTCGCCTACGGCCTTGTGGAGCACGTTGACCTGCACTTCTTCGGTCGAGAGTTTGATCAGGGAGTCCGACAGGGCCTCGATGGAGCCGTCGACGTCGCCTTTGACGATGATGTTGAGCTCCTTGAAGTTGCCGATGGCGCGGCGGCGGGCGATGTCGTCGAGAGTAATCATCTTGGTTGTGCGCAGACCCTGCTCGCGGGCGAGCTGCTCGCGCTTGTTGGCGATTTCGCGGGCTTCCTGTTCGGTCTCCATCACGTTGAAGGTATCGCCGGCGGTGGGAGCGCCGTTGAGGCCGAGAATCAGCGCCGGGGTGGCCGGCCCGGCTTCCTTGATGCGCTGGTTGCGTTCGTTGAACATGGCCTTTACCTTGCCGTAGTGGTTGCCGGCCAGGATTACGTCGCCTACGTGGAGAGTGCCGTTCTGGACGAGCACGTTGGCCACATAGCCGCGGCCCTTGTCAAGGGAGGATTCGATTATGGTGCCTACGGCGCGGCGCTTGGGATTGGCCTTGAGGTCGAGCATCTCGGCTTCCAGGAGCACCTTGTCCATGAGCTCGTCGACGCCGATGCCTTTCTTGGCGGAGATGTCCTGGCTCTGGTACTTGCCACCCCAGTCCTCTACCAGGAAGTTCATGGCTGCGAGTTCCTGCTTGATTTTTTCGGCGTCGGCGTGGGGCTTGTCGATTTTGTTGATGGCGAACACGATAGGCACGCCGGCGGCTGTGGCATGGTTGATTGCCTCGACGGTCTGGGGCATCACGGCGTCGTCGGCGGCGACGATGATGATGCAGACGTCGGTCACCTTGGCGCCGCGGGCACGCATGGCCGTGAAGGCTTCGTGACCCGGGGTATCGAGGAAGGTGATGTGGCGGCCGTCGGCCAGCTTGACGTTGTATGAGCCG
>USGZ01000331.1 GCA_900554265.1 uncultured Porphyromonadaceae bacterium | reverse complement strand
CCTGGGACCCCGCGGCCCTGGCGAACTACGAGTTCGCCAGCGGGACCGGATTGCCCGCAGTCCGCGAGTATCTTGAGGACATGGGCAGGTACGCCCGCGACGGCTCGCAGCCGCAGATCCTATCCCCCTACGCGATGACCGCCTCCTGGGCATCGAAGCCCTCGGTCGCAAGCGGGGCATCCGTCATCGACAAGGCCATGTTCTTCGAGGCCGTCGCGGCTCGGCTCAAAGATATCGCGGAGCCCGTCGGTGCGCTCGACTCGCTTCAACTGACCCATCTCAAGGCGTCCATAGAGGAACCCAGGCAGGCGGATTGGGACAAGGACCCCGTCAGCGCACGGGCGAGACAGGAGGCCTGGGGCCGGGCCAACCGCGCCAGACTCGCCCGCTGCACCGGCAGGGACAGGGCCGTATTCCAGCTGATCGGCAACCAGGACGATGCCCGGCTCCTCGATATGGCAAGGGCCGAGATCTCCCGCTTTCTCGGCGGGGAGGGGGCCGTCGACGGCTTCGAGGTCGAGATCGATAACATCCCGGCAAACGACCTCCTGAACCGCATGGGGAATACCGGCGACAGCCAGGCGAAGATCCGCTGGCGCAAAGTCGCCGCCGCGCTTCCCGAGGCGACCGACCCGACCGCGTGCATAGTGGTCCTGCCGGGCGCCGAGAGCTACAAGCCCAAGGGCAAAGACGACGGCGGAGACCCCAAGCGCGCCCTGCGCATCGCGTTCGCGAAAACCGGGCGCCTGACCCAATTCATCGAACCCGAGGACTCGAAGGACAGTCCCGAGATCCGCGCGCGCGTCGCCGTCCGCGACCTCATGCGCCAGCTCGGTTTCGTACCCGAACCGGCACGCAATTCGCGCGGCATCGACACCTCGATCCCGGCGATAGGGTTGAAGGTCTACAACTCCGGCAACGGCAAGGCGCGGGCGAGCTTCCCCTATTGCGTCCGACAGGACATGAGAAGCGGTGCCGTCACCGTGTACTGCCCCCTCCTACCTGACGGAAGCCTACCGTACTGGCGCGCCCTCATCGAGTTCGCCCGGCTGAGCGGTTCCGAGGGCTTTCCGGACTCCTGCAAGCGGGCGAACGGAATGGCCCTGAAGAGGATGCTCCACGGCATAGTCCGCGCCACCGGCGACAGGCCGGAACTCCTCCTCGTCAACTCCTACGGCCGCATCCGGCAGAGAGACTGGTGGCCCGGCATCAGCGACTCCGGCCTCGAGTCGGGACCCTTGAGCTACGGACCGACCGGTTATGAGGAGCCGCTTGGCCTCGCGGGCAGCAAGCTGCGCATCCTGCGTATACGCTCCGGTCTCAACGGCGAGATCCCCGACTGGTTCACGGACGAGGTGGCCGCGGGCGGCGCAGACGACGGCACCGTGCCGAACAGGCGCGACAAGCAGGGACTCTTCAAGATGGACGGCTACTTCCTCGCGTTGGCCCCGCGACCGGGCGACGCCCAGTACAAATGGTCCGCACGCGAATCGAAGTACGATTCGCCCACCGCGGCGTTCTGCGAGAAGATGATCAACGAGTACTGCCTTCTGTCGCCCGGTGGCGAGGCCGAGGCGCTTGCCAGCGTCAAATACGCCGAGGCCCTGCGCGGCTGCATGGTGCAGCTCTATAAGAACGATATGAGGGTGAACCTTCCCGCCCCGCTCCATCTCGCCAAGCAGGTCGAGGAGTATATCTGGGACTGGGAGCTCACCGGCAGACGGTAGCGATCCGCCCGCGAAAATGAAATGGGGAGGCCGGGAGATTCGGCCTTCCCATTTCCGTTGTCGCTACCGCTTATTCGCCTTGCGTGTATTTCGGGTACGACCGGCGGACTCTTTCGCCGAGCCCTTCCGCTTCCCAGGACGAGAGTCGGACGGGCTCGGCTGACGACGAGCGGAGCCCAAGTCGAAGCCGGAGTTTTTCGCAATCCTCGCCTCAATCTCGGAGCGCCGGATGCCCAGTTCCGATGCGCTGACGCGATAACCGCCCTCCTTGCAGACGACATAGAGCTCATGCGGAGCGCGTCCCCAATCAAGTACGTACCCGGCTAGGAGCATCTTGGCCTCAAGATGGTCCTTGGACATGGCACTCGAAACTGCAAATTTGAGGGCGAAGGTGGCACGGGCAACTATATCCGCCCCAATCTTCTCTTCGAGGGTTCGAGCCGGTCTTTCGGTCCCCGGTT
>USGZ01000330.1 GCA_900554265.1 uncultured Porphyromonadaceae bacterium | reverse complement strand
TTGCCGAGGCCGGAAAACGACAGTAATCATGAAGCTGAACCGACTTACCATAAAGAATATAGCATCCATCGAGAGCGCGGAGATAAATTTTGCGGCGCCCCCTCTGGCCGATGCCGGAGTCTTCCTTATCAACGGACCGACCGGCGCCGGAAAGAGCACGCTGCTGGATGCGATATGCCTGTGCCTCTACGGCGAGGTGCCCCGCCTGCAGGCGACCCAGATGAAGGGCCGCGTAGACGAAAACTCACCCGGAGCCGCCGACGAGCTCCAGATGGTGCGCCAGGGCACGGGCGAGGCCGAGGTGGTGCTCGATTTCACCGACGGCGCCGGCCTGCAGTACCGCATGACCTGGAGCGTGGTCAGGGCGCGCCGCAAGCCCGACGGCAAGTTCCAGCAGGTCCAGCGCAGGCTCGAGAGCCTCGACGGAAAGGGCGTCACATCCACCAGGATTCCCGAAATAAAGACACTCGTTCCGAAGATTACCGGCCTGACTTTCGACCAGTTCTGCCGCACGACCATGCTCGCCCAGGGCGAGTTCAGCAAGTTCCTCCGAAGCGACGACAAGGAAAAGGCCTCTCTGTTGGAGAAGATTACCAACCGCACGGTGTTCTCCGACATCGGGCGCACCGTATTCCGCACCAAGGCCGCCAGGGAGGAAGCTCTGCGGCAACTGCGCCAGCAGCGCGATATGACCGGGGCCATGGGCGCCGACGAGAGGACCGGGGTCGAGAACCTGCGCGCCGCCAAACTGGCCGAGGCCGAATCGCTGGCCAGGGAGCTGGAGTCCGTAAAGGCCCGGATAGTCGTCGCCGAGCGCTACGCCGAACTGCAGCGCAAGGAAACAGCCGCCGTCGAGGCGGAGGACACGGCGCGGAAAGTGGTCGAATCGCCCGGAATCGCCGAGGCGGCGCGCACCGTTGCCGCATGGGATGCCACCGGGAAGGAGCGCCAGGCTCTCAGGCAACTGCAGGCCGCCGACGACGAGAATGCACAGCTGGAAAAGTCGCGCGCCGACCTGCGCCGCCGCTTCGGCATTTTCCTCGGTATAATCGACGCTCTTAAGGCCGCCGAGGAGAAAATCCGGGCCGCACACCGGGAAAGTGCGGAATTGCTGAAGGCGAAGACGGGCGAGTTCATCGTCGCCGACAGCCACGACACAGCCTCGTTGCAGCGGTACCATGCCGGGCTCACTGCCCGCAAAGACCGTATAGCCGAATTGGAGAAAGCACGCAGCCTGTGCGTCACCGGTGAAGGCAATCTCTGCCTCAGCCTCGAATCGCTGGCAGGAAAGCAAGCGAAGATGAAGGAGGGCGACGCCGTCCTGGCCGCGCGCAAGGCCGCACTGCCGCTGCTGGAGAAGGCTTACGAGGTCACGACAAGGAACTACGAGCTTGCCCGCGCCAGCGCCGACAAACAGGCCGAGGTGATGCGCCAGCTGCTGTATGTAGGCTGCCGCTGCCCGGTTTGTCGCGCTACCGTCGGCGAGCTTCCGCCGGCCCGGGACCCCGGTCTGGCCGAGTTGGTCGCCGGTCTGAAGCAGACCATGGACGCCGCCGCCAGGGACCTGCGCGAGGGCAAATCCGAAATCTCGGCTCTGACTAAGGTGCGCGCCGGGCTCGAAGCCGACATCAGGACGCTCGGAGCCGCCATTGAGCTCGGAAAGGCGAAAATTGAGGCGCAGCGCCGCGAAATCGCCCGTCTCTGCGGCGAACTGAGCCTCGACCCGGAGATTTCCGACGGAGAGTTGGCACAGGCGCGGTCGTGTATAGAAAAAACGCTCCGCGACATCGCCCACGACATCGCCCTCAACGCCGAAATACAGAAGCTTACACTCGAAATCGACCTGGGCGCCGAGCGCCTGCGCAATGCCGCCGAAGTCAACTCGGCCCTCGCCCGCATGGCCGCCGCCATCCTCGCCGAAATGCCTGAGCTGGAGGGCGAAGCCGCGACGGCAAAGGCTTCGGAACTGAAGACTGCCCAGGCCTTCGGCAGCGGAGTGCTTGCCGACAGCAAGACCTGGAAGACCCGCAAGGCCGCCAACGATTCTGCCCGCCGCGAGGCGCAGGCAGTGCTGGAAACCGCAGGCATGGCCGGCGACGAGGCCCGCGCGAGACTTGAGGCGCTGGCGGCTCTGGACGGCGCCGCCGTCATGGCCCTGCGGAGCAAAATCGCCGACGCCGCCACCGAACTGGAGA
>USGZ01000329.1 GCA_900554265.1 uncultured Porphyromonadaceae bacterium | reverse complement strand
ATAGTCGTGGCCGACAGTCTCGCGCATCACGATTTCTGGTGCATAGGAGAGGAGTGGGGACAGGTTCCCGGCTGCCCGCGTCTGTTTCCTGTAAAGGTACCCTCGATCGCCGGTTCCGGTGTGCAGGGTATAAAAACCGGCCTGATTGCTTCCGGCGAGCTTTTCATAAGCCGCAAGGAGGAGATCGATACCATCCGCTCGCATTTTCCGGAGGTCAAGGCCGTCGACATGGAATCGGCAGCGATCGCCCAGGCCTGCTGTCTGCGCGGCGTGCCTTTCATGTGCCTGCGTGTGATCAGCGACTCGCCCTGGACCTCACACGACAATTCCCGTCAGTATGAAAATTTCTGGGAAGAGGCTCCGCAGAAATCGTTTGCGGCAGTCAGTGAAATTCTGTCATCACTCTGATATTTCATCCCTTAAGTTATGGAAAAGATAGCAAGCTTTACGATAGATCATGAACGTCTGCTTCGCGGCATCTATGTGTCGCGTCGCGACGTCACTCCCTCAGGTGATATCATCACCACCTTCGACATCCGCATGACCGAACCCAACCGCGAGGAGGCTCTCACTCCAAAGGCTCTTCACGCGATGGAACATCTTGCCGCCACATTCCTGCGCAATTATCCGCAGTGGAAAGACCGTGTGGTTTACTGGGGGCCTATGGGATGCTGCACCGGCAATTATCTGATTCTTCAGGGAGAACTCGATTCGGCCGACATCGTGGGTCTGATCCGCGAGACGATGGAGTTTGTCGCCGAATTTGACGGAGAAGTCCCCGGCGCTACTCCGAAAGACTGCGGCAACTGGTCGTTCATGGATCTTGATGCCGCCCGCAAGGCTGCCCGACGCTATCTTACTGAAGTGATCGACTGCCTGAAACCCGAAAACCTTGTCTATCCCCGGTGATGAAAGATCTGAAGGGAATCAAAGGTAAATACTACATTGCCCGTCTGATAGAGGAGGGCGAGCATGAGCATCAGGATTTCAAGTTTGCGATCTCCGACGCACGCAAGATTGCCCGCAGCATCTCGGCTTTCGCCAACCGCGACGGCGGCCGCCTGCTTATAGGCGTAAAGGACAACGGCGTCATTGCCGGCGTTCGCACCGACGAGGATGCCAGCCTTGTCGAGACGGCCGCGGAAATCTACTGCCGGCCTTCCGTGCCGGTAAGTTTCCACGCCTACAGCGTCGACACGGACGTGCGCGTGGTCGTTGCCGAAATTGCCCCGGCGAACCGCAGGCCCGTCTACGCACCCGCCCCGGACGGCACCTGGCGCGCCTATTACCGCGTTGCTGACGAAAATATCGCCGCCTGCCCGCTGATGGTAGGAGCCAGGGAGCGGCGCGCCGGCGGAACGCCCCTGATGCTCGGCAGCCGCCACGGCGCACTGCTGGACATCCTGAGCGAATGCGGAGAAATGGAAGCCGACAGCCGCCGCATAGCCCTGGCGCTTCACGCACCCGAAAGCATAGCCGCGGAAACAGCAATCGAGCTCGCCGCCGCGGGGGCGATTACATTCCGCCACAGCCGCGAAGGCTTCACCATAGTGCGTGCGGACGCTCCGGTTTAGGGTTTTATAACAGATAAATAATCAAAAATTTCCTCCGCGCTTGGTTAATTACGGGAATTTTGATACCTTTGCAGAGTTTTTTCAACAGATACGACAATGGGTAAGTTTTCAGCGTTCATGCTTCCGCTAAAAGGCCTGTCGATTGGTACTCACGAGTTCGGATACCACCTCGGCAAGCAGTTTTTCGCGGACATGGAGAGTCAGGACGTCCGCGACGCCGACCTCAACGTTGCTGTGACGGTGAAGTACGACGGCGAACTGTACGCCATGGATTTCGCCATCACCGGCGAGGTTACCCTCATATGCGACCGCTGTCTGGACGAACTGCACTGGCCTATCGAGGCTTCGTACAAAATCACCGTCAAGTACGGCGACGATTATAACGACGACTCGGACGAAGTCCTCGAAATTCCTGCCGGCGACGCCAGCCTCAACGTATCGTACATGATTTACGACACCGTGGCGCTGGCCATCCCCATCAAGCACGTCCATCCCGCCGGCAAATGCAACCGCGCCATGAGCGCCATTCTCAAGAAGCACCGTGCCCGTCCGGGCGACGAGGACGCCGACCTGGAGAACGAGCTCATCGACGAGATGGACGACCTCGCCGACAGCGAACCCGACGAACCC
>USGZ01000328.1 GCA_900554265.1 uncultured Porphyromonadaceae bacterium | reverse complement strand
CCGGCCGCCTCGAAGTTCCTGAAGATTTGGAAACGATTGAGCTTTAGAAAATTAGGTTAATCAGCCTGATTCAAATCACCCCAATAGCTCCAATAATTCGATTTATTCCAATAAGAGTTACCCGCACTTGGATGTGCCGCAGGCGGTGCAGATCAGGCAGCCTTCCTGGTAGACCAAGGTCTCCTGGCCGCAGTTGGGGCATTTCTGACCCTTGGCGCTGGTGCCGTTGGGCAGGTATTTCTTCAGAGCGCGCTCTACGCCCATCTTCCATGTGTTGATGCTCTGCGAGTCGAGTTCAAGACCACCCACGAGCTTGAGCACCTGGTCGATAGGCATGCCGTAGCGGAGCACGCCGGAGATGAGCTTTGCGTAGTTCCAGTATTCGGGGTTGAACTTGTCGCTGAGGCCTTCGATAGTAGTCTTGTGGCCGCGTTTGTTGATGAACTGGAAGTCATAGCGCTTCACGCCGTTCTCGTCGATAGCCTTGATGATTTTGCCGTGGGTTACGGACTTTGGCAGGAAGAGACCGTCCTCGTCGTCGGACAGACCGGTGAAGATTTCGTAGGGACGGCCGTCGGCGAGACCGACGAATGCAATCCACTTCTCCTTGTTGTTCTGGAAGCGGACAACGTCTGCCTCAAGCTCGATAGGACGCTTGACGAGAATCGCGGAGTTTCCGGCCTTCTCGGGTTTCTTCTCCAGGGCCACGAGCACGCCGCTTCGGGAGCCGTCGCGGTAAACGGTGCAGCCTTTGCATCCGGCGTGCCATGCCTGGCGGTAGAGCTGCTCTACGGCCTCGACGCTGATATCTGCGGGCAGGTTTATGGTCACGGAAATGGAATGGTCCACCCACTTCTGGACAGCGCCCTGCATGCGTACTTTCTCATACCAGTCGATGTCGTTGGCTGTGGCGTTGGCATAGGGCGAGCGCGCCACGAGCTCATCCAGCTCGGCCTGGGTATAGTCGGTACGTTCCTCTATACCTGCTACCTTCATCCATTCGAGGAACTTGGGATGGTAGACGATGTATTCCTCGAAAGCGTCGCCGCTGTCGTCGACGTAATCTACGCGGACGTTGGTGTCGTTGGCGTTGATTTTGCGGCGGCGTTTGTAGACTGGCATGAAGACTGGTTCGATGCCGGACGAAGTGCGCGTCAGAAGGCTCGTGGTGCCTGTCGGAGCGATGGTCAGACAGGCGATATTGCGGCGGCCGTGCTTGCGCATACGTTCGAGCAGCTCGGGGTCGGCCTCGCCGAGACGCTTGATGAAGGGATTCCCGGCCTCGCGGGCGGCGTCGAACACCTCGAAGGCACCGCGCTCCTCAGCCATAGTCACGCTGGAGCCGTAGGCTGCCAGGGCGACTGCGCGATGGACGCTGACGGAGAACTCGGTGGCCTCGGGAGTGCCGTAACGCAGACCCATTGCGGCAATCATATCGCCTTCGGCGGTAGTGCCCAGGCCGGTGCGGCGACCCTTGAGGGTCTTGGTCTTGATCTTGTTCCAGAGATTGCGCTCGGGAATCTTTACTTCCTCGGGCTCGGGATCGGAATCGATCTTATCGAGGATAAGGTCGATTTTCTCCATCTCCAGGTCGATGATGTCGTCCATCACGCGCTGGGCCTTGGCCGTGACTTCGGCCAGACGCTCGAAGTTGAACTTGGCCTGCGGAGTGAAGGGATTGTCGACGAAGGAATAGAGGTTGATGGCCAGCAGGCGGCAGCTGTCGTAGGGACAGAGGGGAATCTCGCCGCAGGGGTTGGTGGAGATGGTCTCGAAGCCGAGGTCGGCATAGCAGTCCGGGACGCTCTCACGGCGGATGGTGTCCCAGAAAAGCACGCCGGGCTCGGCCGACTTCCATGCGTTGCCGACAATCTTCGACCAGAGCTCGCGGGCATCTATATCCTTGGTAACGAGCGGTTCGGACGAATCGACCGGGAACTGCTGGCGGTAGGGCGTGCCGGCTTCTACAGCTTCCATGAAAGCATCGTCAATGCGGACGGAGACATTGGCGCCCGTAACCTTTCCGGGCGTCATCTTGGCGTCGATAAATGCCTCGGAGTCCGGATGCTTGATGCTGACGGTCATCATCAGGGCGCCCCGGCGACCGTCCTGAGCCACTTCGCGGGTCGAATTGGAGTAACGCTCCATGAATGGCACAAGCCCGGTAGAGGTCAGCGCCGAATTCTTGACGGCCATGCCTTTGGGG
>USGZ01000327.1 GCA_900554265.1 uncultured Porphyromonadaceae bacterium | reverse complement strand
AGACACTTCACACCACCGACCGCAAGATGCATTATTTCTATGGAGCGCGCGCCCTCAACGAAGTGTTCTATCTCGACGACTTCATGCAGTTGGAAAAGGATTTCCCTAATTTCAAGTTCCATCTTGCTCTTGACCGTCCTGATCCTGCCGCCGATGCCGCAGGGGTGAAATATACCGCCGGTTTCGTTCATCAGGTAATCTACGAGACCTATCTGAAAGATCATCCCGATCCGGAGGACATCGAGTACTACATGTGCGGCCCCGGCCCGATGAGCGCCGCCGTCAACAAGATGCTCGACAGCCTCGGCGTCGAGCCCGAACAGATCCACTACGACAACTTCGGCGGCTGATTTAGCGCCTCCGGCGAACCAAAACGTCGATTCAGTCCTTATTAATATAAGTCCCGGCTCACGAACGAGGCGGGACTTTTTTAATTCAAACTATTATGAGAAAATACATCGCTGAATTTGTAGGCACCATGTTCCTGGTGCTCCTTGCCTGCGGCAGCGCCGTACTGGCAGGACCTAAAATCGGCACCCTGGGCATCGGCCTGTGCTTCGGCCTGGTGCTGGTGTGTCTGTGTTACGCCATAGGCAAGATTTCCGGCTGCCATGTCAATCCCGCCGTTTCGCTGGCCGTGTGGATGACCGACAAGAACTTTAGCGGCAAGGACCTGGTCTGCTACGTTGTCTCGCAGCTCGGAGGCGCCGCTATCGGCGGTCTGTTCCTCTTCTGGCTGGTATCGACGGGCCTTATCGGCGCCGAGGGCTACCAGTTCGGCGGCATAACCGACCCTGTCAGCGGCACCGACTACGCCTCAACGCTGGCCACCAACGTGCTTCAGCCCGGCGCCACATGGTACATGGCCCTGCTGACTGAAATCCTGCTCACCTTCTTCTTCGTATTCATCGTCCTGGGCGCCACCTCGAAAGTCGGCAACTCGAATCTCGCCGGCGTGGCCATCGGTCTTGCCCTCGGCCTGGTGAACATAGTGGGTATTCCTGTCGACAACTGCTCCGTAAACCCGGCCCGTTCCTTCGGCCCCGCCCTCTTCGGCGGCAACGCCTGGCCCGACTTCTGGATTATGGTCGTAGGCCCGCTGGCAGGTGCTATCCTGGCTGCTCTCGTCTGGCGAATCTGCCATCCTGCCAAAGCGGAATAAACATTGCATAAACTACACATATACGCCGGCACCAACCTTCGGGAGGGTGCCGGCGTTATTCTTTCCGGAACATAAGAGTTTCTGAACTACGATGAAGAAAACCATACTTCTGATATTAGTACTGACGGTGATGCTGGTCATCTCCGTAGGCTACAGCGACTCCCGCCACCGCACTGCCATAGGCGAACCGGCGCCGCCGCTGGTACTCTCGCGCCCGGACACCTCGCTGGTTCTGCGCGACGCACCCGGCAAGTACGTTCTGCTCAATTTCTGGTCCTCGACCGACGCTCTCTCGCGCCAGCTCATCAACCGCTATACGGCCTGGCTGCGCGCCAATCCCGGCTCAAATCTGGACCTTGTATCGGTGAATTTCGACTCCAGCCCGCGCCTGTTCAGCGAAATCGTGCGCCGCGACGGCCTGATGCCCTCGACGCAGTTCCACGTGGCCGGCGATACCGCGCGCGCCGTCGCCTCCGCCTATGGCCTGCGCAACGCCTACGGCAGCCTGCTCATAGGCCCCGACGGCAAAATCGTAGCCCACAACCCGGACGAAGCCGACCTGACCCGAATAACGGGCGCGAAGCCCCGGCGACAATAATCTCGATTAATCGGGAAAGCCACCTTCGAGATTAATCCTGATAAATCGAGATTAATCCCGATCAATCGGGAAAAGCGTGCTTCCTCAGACCGGGTCGACGTCGTAGTAGACGGTCAGCCCGCGCATTGTCGGGGCCGACTGGAGGTCGATGTAAGCCTGGCGCAGTATCTGCCGGACTTTCGGCATCGAGGCTTCCGGCTCCATGCGTAGCATGATTTTGCGGATAAAGAGATTCTGAACTCTACTGACCGCGGGTTCCTGCGGACCGGCTACGCGGTCGCCGAACACCTCGCGGAGCATCTGCGCGTACTTTCGGGCGCTGTCCAGCAGCACGTTGATGTCGCGGTGCTTGAGGTAGATGTTGATTATCCGGCGGAAGGGCGGAAAACCGAAGGCGCGTCGCTGCTCGAGCTCGTGGGCGTAGAAGCCGAGGTAATCGTGGGCGGCGGCGTAGGTCAGGA
>USGZ01000326.1 GCA_900554265.1 uncultured Porphyromonadaceae bacterium | reverse complement strand
GGCGTTCGATGCCTTGGTGCGGGCGCCCTTGGAGTTGGCGGCCTCGACGAAGTAGGTGTAGATGCCGGTGCCTTCGGGAGTCAGGGCGACGGTTTCGGAAGTGGCGGAGGCGATTTCCTTGCGGTCATAGCCTTCGATTGCTTCGGTATAGGTATCGCTCATGGTCAGAGTCACGTCGTCGATGGCCATCTTGCCGGAGGTGGTGTAGAAGGAGATGCGGATCTGGCGCAGGGCTTTGCCTTCAAAAGCGCAGGTAAGGGTCTGGCCCTTGGTGTTGAAGTCGTTGACGCCTACGTACTGGTCGACGATTTTCCAGTTTTCGGCCTCGGAGGCGCGGCCCTCGATAATCACGGTGCTGGATTCCTTGGCTGCGGCGCCGCGGATGAAGAAGCTCATGCCTTCGATCACAGCCTTGTAGACGGGCGAGGTCAGCGAGATGCCGCTGCTGTTGAATTTCAGCGAGGGAACGGCTGCGCCGCAGAAGCTGGCGCTGGTGTATACGTCGTTGCTGGCGCCGGTGAATTCCCAGCCTTCGGGGAGGACTACGGTGCGGTCCGTGCTTTCGCCGAAGGGAACGACAACGTCCTCGCTCTCGGAGTTCCTGCCGCCTGTGACGGTCAGAAGATACTTGTCCGCGCCGGCGACTTCATTCCAGCTGGCGGTGAAGCCTGCCGCGCTGACGCCGGTAGCCTCGTTGGCCACGGGCACTTCCAGGCCCGGATCGCCGCCGTCGACGTCGAAGGTGATTAGGCCGCCGTTCTCGTAGATGTTGGTGATTTCGGTGGAGATGGCCGGGCCGACCCAAGGCTGCAGGTTGGGCTTGGTGGTCGGGGTGATGGAGCGGTGGCGGTTGCCCAGCGAGCCGGGGAAGGTGTACTTGCCCTGGGCGGATGTGCTGCTGGAGTTGGCCACGCCGCTTGCCTCGATGATGTCCACGTACTGGTGGTTCTCGTCGTTGTTCACGTTGTTGCGGTAGAATACGTCCGAGTCATAGTCCACGTGCCATACCAGCATGCCGTGGCCGGGTACGCTGGTGTCCCAGCCGGTCTTCTGGCGGTTCTCGAAGAGGAAGAACTCGTTCTCGCGCAGGCAGGGGATGATGTATGCCTTGTTCTCGACAATCGAGGGCAGCTCGACGCTGGTGCCGGATTCCATCGGGATAAGGTCGATCCAGCCGAGCGCGTTGCGCTCGTAGGCGGTGTAGTAAGGCGGACGGCAGCCGTTGCCGTTGTACGGACCCTGGTCCATGGTCGACCATTCGCCGGGAGTCACGGTGTTGACGTACTGGGTCGAATAGAGGTCGGGAAGACCCATGACGTGGCTGAACTCGTGGACGAAGGTTCCGATGCCGTCGGGGCGGTCGTACTCCCATTCGTTGGAGCAGGCGTAGCGGTAGAGGACTTTGCCGTCGTGGCTCTGGCCGGTGGTGATGTAGCTCGAGTGGGGCCATACGGTGTCGGTGCCGCCGTAGGATGCCTGGCCCTGGCCGGCGTAGATTACGTAGACGTTGTCGATGTAACCGTCGCCGTCGAGGTCATACTGGGAGAAGTCGACAGTCGCGTCCAGGGCGCTGCACGCTTCGGTCACCATTGCCGAGGGGCGGATGTCGTGGCTGCTGCCGGACTGGGCGCCGTAGTACGAGCGGTTGCGGCTGAGCTTGACCGGGCCGTAGACGTCGAACTGGGGCGTGAACTGGCCGCAGCTGTTCTCGACGAAGAACTGGCGCGCGGAGCCTACGCCGAGGTATTCCGAGAAGCCGTCCTGGTTGAGCATGTTGGTGTAGTATTGCTGAGGATTGCTTACGGTGAAGTCGACGTCTTTGTAGCTTACCAGAATGACCACGGCCTTGATGTTGCCCTGCAGGGGAAAGTTCATGCGGCCCATCAGGCCCATGCCTTTCTGGGGCAGCCCTTCCTCGGCGGCGCGGGCGTTGGCGGCTACGGTGGCTGCCGCTGCGGCCGGGTCGACGGCGCCCATGCGTACGCGCTCGGCGGCGCCGCGGGCGGCGAAGGCGCGCATGGCCTTGGCGGGAGTGGCGGCTGCGGCGTTGGCCGTAAGGGTGATGTTGCCGGCTTCGTCGGCAACTACGTAGCGCAGATAGCCGCTGGCGTCCATTTGCATCGGAGTGCCCTGGGCATCGACGTAGAAACTGCAGTATTCGTCGCCGCGCAGTTCAGCCTGTACGGTGGTGCCGTCGGGCTGCATGATGGTGCGGAGACCCG
>USGZ01000325.1 GCA_900554265.1 uncultured Porphyromonadaceae bacterium | reverse complement strand
GCCGTTGCCCAGGGCGACCTCAAGTCGGCCCAGGGCGGCGCTCCCGTCTATATGTACCTCTTCAGCTGGGAATCGCCCGTGATGGGGGGCATGCTCCGTAGCACCCACTGCATGGAGATACCCTTCGTGTTCAACAACGCCGACGTCCACTCCTCGATGACCGGCGGCGGCGAGGATGCCATGCGCCTGGCCGACCGCATGAGCGACGCCTGGCTGGCCTTCGCCCGCACCGGCAACCCCAACACGGCCTCGCTGCCCGAATGGCCCGCTTACGACCGCGAGGGCGGCGCGACAATGGTGTTCGACAACGAATGTACCGTCGTCCGCAACCACGACCGCCGTCTCCTGGAACTTACCGAGTCCCAGGCCGGCCGCCGCAGCTTCTGAAAGAAACAACAATCTTCAACCTTAACCTATTAATAAATCCAATCTAAACCAATCGACATGAAAACAAAGTTAGCGTTTTTCATGCTAATGCTGTGCAGTACACTCTGGGCAAGCGCACTTGCTCCGGTGGAAGTGACCGGTACGGTCACCGACCAGGCAGGCGAACCCCTGATCGGCGTCAGCGTTACATTGAAAGGAGTACACACAGGTGTCTCGACAGACCTTGACGGCAACTATACCATTGCGGTAGAGCCGGGGACCATTCTTGTCTATTCCTACATCGGCTATGACCCCGACGAGCGTCGCGTCGCCGCCGCCGGCAGAATCGACGTCGTCCTCCAGGAATCCAACACGGCGCTCAACGACCTCGTCGTCGTAGGCTACGGCGTCCAGAAGAAAAGCTCCGTGACCGGCGCCATCTCTCAGGTGAAGTCGGACGACATCCAGAACCGCACCATCTACAATCCTCAGAGCGCCCTCCAGGGCAAGACCGCCGGCGTGCAGGTAATCACCACCTCCAACGCTCCCGGTTCGTCGCCTACAATCCGCGTCCGCGGATACTCGTCGAACGTATCGTCCGACCCGCTCTATGTTGTCGACGGCGTGCGCCTGAGCGACATCAGCGGCATCGACCCCAATGACATCGCATCCATGGAGGTGCTTAAGGACGCTGCCTCCGCCGCCATCTACGGCGCCGAGGCCGGCAACGGCGTTGTCCTGATCACCACCAAGCGCGGCAGCGCCGGCAACGGCAAGATTACCTACGACTTCCAGTATGCCTTCGAGCGCCCCGCCAAGATTCCGAAGATGCTCAATTCCGAGCAGTACATCCAGTACATGACCGAGAGCAAGGCCTTCACCGAAGATTATCTCCTCCAGAACTGGGACGGCGTGACCAACACCTCCTGGATCGACGAAGCCTTCGAGACCGGCCACATGCAGCGCCACAACCTCTCCTTCACCAATGGCAACGACGCCGGCAACTACTACCTCTCCCTTTCGTACCTCAACAACGACGGCATCGTAGGCGGCGACCAGGACAAGTACGAGCGCCTCACCGCGGCCATCAACGCAGAGTACAACATCAAGAAGTGGCTCAAGGTCGGCACCACCAACCAGATCGAGAAGTACAGCACCCGCTCCGTATCCTCCAACAACGAGTACGGCAGCCTGATTACCTCGACCCTGCTCCTGGACCCGCTGACCCCCTTCGTCTACGCTCCGGACAATCTGCCCCTGTTCATGGCCCAGTCGATAGAGCAGGGCAAGCATCTGATGACTGATGAGGACGGCAACTACTACGCCGTGTCGAAATTCATCAACTCGGAGAACTACCACCCCTTCGTCATGCGCGACAACGGCGTCAGCCGTAACGGCGGCTTCAACGTTACCGGCAGCATCTTCGCCGACTTCAAGCCCTTCGACGGCTTCACCTTCACCTCCCGCCTCGGCTACCGCCTGTCGTCGAACCACAACTCGGGCGTGAGCCTTCCCTTCTACGGCAACGCCACCCAGAGCGGCGATTACGTAGGCATGAACGCCCAGAACTCGCAGACAACATACTGGCAGTGGGAGAACTTCGCCAACTACGTCAAGCAGTTCGGCCGCAACACCATCACCGCCATGGTCGGCATGAGCTACCAGGAAAGCACCAATTCCTATACCCAGGGCAGCCTGAGCGCCAACGGCGAGGACGCCCTCAAGAAGAACGACCCCCTGTTCTGGTACCTCAACTACGCCTCCGCATCGGCCACCAAGGGCGTCGGCGGCGAGAAGACCCGCAGCTCGAAGATGTCGTACTTCGGCCGCGCCAGCTATGAATTCGACAACCGCTAC
>USGZ01000324.1 GCA_900554265.1 uncultured Porphyromonadaceae bacterium | reverse complement strand
CGCCGTACTCGAAGGTGGTGTAGGTCAGACCGTAGCCGAAGGGATAGAGCGGCGTGACGGGGCTGTCGATGTAGTTGCTGCGGAATTTCTCGAAGGCCGCGGGTCCGTCGCTGCGCGGGCGGCCGGTGTTGAGATGGTTGTAGAAGATGGGAATCTGGCCAACGTTGCGCGGCATGGTCATGGTGAGCTTGCCCGAGGGGGCGGCATCGCCGAAAACTACGTCGGCGATGGCGTCGGCGGCCTCGGAACCGCCGTACCATACGTTCATGATTGCGGGAATATTGGCGTCCTCCCAGCTCATAACCGTCGGGCGCCCGGAGAAGTTGAGCAGAACGACAGGCTTGCCGGTGGCCTTCAGGGCCTTGAGCAGGTCCATCTGCACGTCGGGCAGAGTCAGGTCGGTGCGGCAGGCGCTCTCGCCGGAGGCTTCCATGCCTTCGCCGAGGGCGGCGACGATTACGTTGGCATCGGCTGCGGCGGCAAGAGCCTCGTCGAGAAGCTCGGCGGCGCCGCGCGGGTCGCGGATGCGGCCGCTACCGCTCACGGCGGCTTCAAGCTCAGGGTCGGCGTAGATGTTGGAGCCCTTGGCGTAGACCAGCTCGGCGCCGGTGCCGGCAAGGGCGTCCGCGAAGGCCTGGCGCAGGCTGCGGTATTTCGAGGGGTAGGCGGCCACGGTCCACATGCCCTGCATCTGCGAGGCGGCGTCGGCCATAGGACCGATAAGAGCAATCTTGCCCTGCTTACCAAGCGGGAGAAGGCTGTCGTTGTTCTTCAGGAGCACGAAGGTCTCGGGTGCGATGGCGCGGGCGGCGGCGCGGTTTTCGTCGGTGTAGATTTCCGAAGTCTCGCGGGCCGGGTTGATGTACTTGTAGGGGTCGGCGAAGAGGCCCAGCTTATACTTGGCCTCGAGAATGCGGCGAACGGCGGTGTCAATCTGCGCCTCGGCGACCTTGCCCTCGGCCACCAGGCCGGGGAGGTAGTTGAGGAACATGGCGACGGCCATATCCTGGTCCACGCCGGCGTCGATTGCCATGCGGGTCACGTCCTCAGGTCCGCCCATGCCGTGGGCCATCATCTCGGCGATGGCGCCGTAGTCGGTAACGACGAAGCCGTCGAAGTTCCACATACGGCGCAGCACGTCGGTCATAAGCCAGCGGTTGCCGGTGGCGGGAATGCCGTCGACGACGTTGAACGACGTCATGAAGCTGCCCGCGCCGGCATCGGCGGCGGCCTTATAGGGGGCGAAGTACTCGTTGAACATGCGCTGGCGGCTCATGTCGACGGTGTTGTAGTCGCGGCCGGCCTCAGGAGCGCCGTAGAGGGCGAAATGCTTCACGCAGGCCATAATTTCGTCGTTTGCCTGCATGTCGCGGCCCTGATAGCCGCGTACCATGGCCTCGGCGATGCGCGAACCAAGATAGGGGTCCTCGCCGCCGCCCTCGGCCACGCGTCCCCAGCGGGGCTCGCGGCTGATGTCGACCATGGGACTGAATGTCCAGCAGATGCCGGCGGCGGATGCTTCCTTGGCGGCGATGCGGGCGCTGCGCTCGATGGCGTCCATATCCCATGAGCAGCTCAGGGCAATGGGTATGGGAAATACGGTCTCATAGCCGTGGATAACGTCCATGCCGAAAATCAGGGGAATGCCCAGGCGGCTGTTCTCGACGGCCGTACGCTGGTATTCGCGGATTTTGTCGCAGCCCTTCATGTTGAACACGCCGCCGACCTTGCCGGCCGCGATGGCCGTGCCGATGTCGGAGTCCATGATGTCGCCGGTAACGATGTCGCCGCCGACGGGCAGGTTGAGCTGGCCGATTTTCTCTTCGAGGGTCATGCGGCCCAGGAGGCTGTCGATGAACGCGTCCATGGCGGCGGCGTCGGCCGCGAAGGCGCAGCCGGAGGCCATCAGAAACGCACCGAGAAATAATTTGCGCAGTTTCATATCTTTACTGGTGCTGGTATTACTTGAGCTTGAAGTTCACTGTCGAACGGACGTCGTCGGCAGCGACAGCCGCCATGGCGGTGAACTTGCCGGGCTCGGCGACCCATTCGTGGCGGGCGGCGTCGAAGAAGGCCAGGTCTTCGGGTTTCAGGGTGAAACTTACGGTCTTGGTCTCGCCGGGCTGCAGCTGAACCTTGGCGAAGCGCTTGAGTTCCTTGGCCGGACGCAGGGCCGAGGCCTCCTTGTCCGAGATATAGAGCTGGACGGTTTCGGCGCCGGGGCGGCTGCCGG
>USGZ01000323.1 GCA_900554265.1 uncultured Porphyromonadaceae bacterium | reverse complement strand
CAATCAAGTGGAACCGGCGCATAGAGCCCGTCCGCTACGCCGAGGCCAAGGCGGCCTTTCTGAGCGCCACCGAGGACGTGGCCCGCACGACGGTCGAGTTCTATTTCGACCTGCTGATGAGCCGCGAGAACCTGGCCATCGCCGAGCAGAACCTCGAGAACGCCGAGCGTCTCCACGCCGTAGCCCGCGAGAAGCGCGAGATGGGGCAGATCAGCCGCAACGACCTGCTGCAGATGGAGCTCAACGAGCTCAACGCCCGCTCCGCCCTGACCGACTGCCGCAGCGCCCTTACGGCCTCGATGTTCAACCTCCGCGCCTTCCTGGACCTGGGTGAGAACGTCGAAATCCTGCCCGAGGTGCCATACGACGTTCCCGACGCCGAAATACGCTATGCCGACGCCCTGGACCGCGCAATGGCCAACAACAAATTCGTCCGCACCATGCTGCGCACCCAGCTGGAGGCCGACTATGAGGTTGCCCGCGCCAAGGGCGACCTGCGCGAAATCAAGCTCTTCGCCCAGCTGGGCTACTCCGGCACCGACCCCGAAATCGGAGGGGCCTACTCGCACCTGCGCTCCAACCAGATTGCCTCCATTGGCTTCTCCATACCCCTGGCCGACTGGGGCAAGCGCCGCGGAAAAGTGAAGGTCGCCGAAAGCCGCCGGCGCGTGACCGAAAGCCGCATACGCCTGGAAACCATGAACTTCAACCAGGAGCTGTTCATCCTCGTGGAGCGCTTCGCCAACCAGCGCCAGCAGCTCGACCTGGCCGCCCGCTCTGCCGAAATCGCCACCCGCCGCTACGACACCAACGTCGAGACCTACCTCGTCGGCATGCTCTCGCCCCTGGAACTCAACGACTCGCGCACCAGCAAGGACAGTTCGCGCCGCGACTACATCAGCCAGCTCTACAAGTTCTGGACCTATTGGTACCAGCTGCGCTCGCTGACCCTCTACGACTACTCCGCGGCCCACGATATCGACGCCGACTTCGACAAACTCATAAAATTTCAGTAATTTTGCCTCATGATTCTGATAGTTGACGACGACAGGACCATCCGCCTCGGAATCGGCCTGATGCTCAAGCAGGCGGGAATGGAATTTCTCGCCGTAAGCACGCGCGACGAGGCCATGGAGGCCGTGCGTCGTCCGGACCTCGAGCTGGTGATCCTGGACATGAACCTAACCCTGAGCACCACCGGCGAGCAAGGCATCGAGATGCTCCAGGGCATCCGCATTCTGGCTCCCGAGGTGCCCGTAATCATGCTGTCGGCCTGGGCCACCGTGCCGCTGGCGGTAAAGGGCATGGGTCTGGGGGCCGTGGACTTCGTGACCAAGCCCTGGAGCAACCGCGACTTCATGGACAAGATCCGCACGGCCCTGCGCAATGCCGCCGACCGCGCCGCGGCCAGGCGTCAGGGCCATCTTGCCGACACCGAGCGCGAAGCCGTCGCCAAGGCACTGCGCAGCGCCGACGGCAACCTCTCCGAAGCCGCCAAAATCCTCGGAATCACACGCCAGTCGCTATACCGCAGAATGAATAAATTCGGATTGAAATAAGCCCAGCCCATGTCGCGCTCCACTCTCTGTTTCCTGATCAGTCTCCTCGCCCTCGCGGCGGCAGCCGTACTCCTTTTCCTCGACCTCAAGCTACCCTGCGCGGCGGCATTGGCCCTCGGCATCGCCGGACTCCTCCTCTACCGCCGCTCGACGGCCGCCACCCTCCGCGCAACCCGCAACGGCATGGACTTGCTCCGCAGCCAGGACTTCGCCAGCGCGCTCAGGCGCACCGGCATCAAGGATGCCGACGAGGTCGTGGCGCTCTTCAACTCGCTGATGGCCACCATGAAAGCCGAACGCCTCAAGAACCAGGAGCAGAACGCCTTCCTGGCCAAACTCATCGAGGCCTCGCCGATGGGCGTGGCCCTCTGCGACCTCGACGGCAACATAATCGACTCAAACGGCCCCTTCCGCGAGCTCGCAGCCGACGCCGCCGTGGCCGAGACACTGGCCGACCTCGACGACGGCGAACAGCGCACCGTGCGCCCCGGCGGCTCGCAGGTGCTCCGCTGCTCGCGCATGCACTTAATGGACCGCGGATTCCGGCGCCGCTTCTACCTGATCGAGCGCATCACCGACGAGATAGTACGCTCGGAGACAGAGCTTTTCCACCGGATTGTCCGCACCATGGGCCACGAGGTGAACAACACCCTCGGCGGCGTGGTCAGCGTGCTGGAGACCCTTCAGGCCATCCATGCCGACGACGAATTCATCGCCGACACCATCG
>USGZ01000322.1 GCA_900554265.1 uncultured Porphyromonadaceae bacterium | reverse complement strand
GTTTACCCGAAGCTGAACGGCAAGCTGACCGGTATCTCCATGCGTGTACCGACCCTGGACGTTTCCGTTGTTGACCTGACTGCTAACCTGGCTAAGCCGGCTACCAAGGAAGACATCTGCGCTGCTATGAAGGCTGCTTCCGAGAAGCCGCTGGCAGAGGGCGGCCTGAAGGGCGTTCTGGGCTACACCGAGGATGCTGTTGTATCTTCCGACTTCCTGGGCGACGAGCGCACCTCCATCTTCGACGCTAACGCTGGCGTTTACCTGACCGACACCTTCGTAAAGGTAATCTCCTGGTACGACAACGAAATCGGCTACTCCAACAAGGTTCTCGACCTTATCGCCGTAATGAAGAAGTACAACGGCTAATCAGCCCGCTACTACTCCATAAACCCATCGAAGGCCGCTGTCCGCACCCCGGACGGCGGCCTTTGTTACGCCACAGCCAGGCCTTCTACCCGGATTCCCGATTAATCGGGATTAAGCCTGATGGCCCGATTCGGGCCCCGGTGAGCCGCCTGCTTCGCCGGGCTCAGATGTTTTTGTTCAGGCGGCGGAGCTTCAGCTCCGTCCCCTCGTTCCTCTTAACCCGTTCCCCGTTCCTCTTTCCCAATCTTTTTCCCGCGATATTTTGTTATTATATTTGCAGCGTTCATTCTTTCTTTGTAATTTCGTTGCCGAAAGCCCCAGCGGGCCTGACAAAACCGGAACAAATCTCCCATAACTGACATGAACAGCACAACCTTGACGCACGCAGCCGACAATATCCGCATCCTGGCTGCCTCGATGGTAGAAAAAGCCAAATCAGGACACCCCGGAGGCGCCATGGGCGGCGCTGACTTCATCAACGTTCTCTACTCCTCGTTTCTGGTAACGGACCCGGACGACCCGACCTGGTTCGCCCGCGACCGCTTTTTCCTCGATCCCGGCCATATGTCGCCGATGCTCTATTCGGTTCTGGCCCTGACCGGCCGCTACACCCTGGCCGAGCTGCAGCAGTTCCGCCAGTGGGGCTCCGTGACCCCCGGCCATCCCGAAGTCGACCCCGAACGCGGCGTCGAGAACACCTCCGGACCTCTCGGCCAGGGGCACGCCATGGCCGTAGGCTGCGCGCTAGCCGAACGCTTCCTCGTTGCCCGATTCGGCGAGGTATGCGCCCACAAGACCTACGCCTTCATATCCGACGGCGGCGTGCAGGAGGAAATCTCCCAGGGCGCCGGACGCCTGGCAGGCTATCTCGGCCTGGCAAACCTGATCATGTTCTACGACTGCAACAAGGTGCAGCTCTCGACGATGGTCGACGCCGTCGACACCGAGGACTATGCCGCCAAGTACCGCGCATGGCACTGGAACGTGATTGAAATCGACGGCAACGACCCCGCCGCCATCGCCGACGCCCTGACGCAGGCGCGCAAAGAGACAAAGAAACCGACTATCATCATCGGCCACACCATAATGGGCAAGGGCGCCGTGACCGCCGACTGCAAGAGCTTCGAGAACCAGTGCTCGACCCACGGCCAGCCCCTGAGCAAGAGCGGAGCCGATTATGCCGCCACCGTCCGCAATCTCGGCGGCGACCCGGAGAATCCCTGGGTGATCTTCGACGACGTGCGCCGTCTCTATGCCGACCGCGCCGAAGAACTGCGCAAAATCGTGGCCGAACGCCGCAAGAAGTACGCGGAATGGGAGAAGGCCAATCTCGGGAAGGCCGTGATGCTAAAGGCATATCTCGAAGGAGTCATTCCGGAAATCGACTACTCCGCGATTGTCCACAAGGCCGATATCTCCACCCGCGCCGCATCCGCCGACGTTCTTGCCGTGCTGGCCAAGGAAGTAGGCAACATGATAGTATCGTCGGCCGACCTGGCCAACAGCGACAAGACCGACGGCTTCCTCAAGCAGACCCATCCCTTCACCAACGGCGACTTCAGCGGCGCCTTCCTCCATGCAGGCGTCAGCGAGCTTACCATGGCCGCCGTAATGAACGGCATCGCCCTGCATGGCGGCGTAATCGGTGCCTGCGGCACCTTCTTCGTGTTCTCGGACTACGAGAAGCCGGCAATCCGCCTTTCGGCGCTTATGGAACTGCCCGTAAAGTACATCTGGTCGCACGACGCCTTCCGCGTCGGCGAGGACGGTCCGACTCATGAGCCCATCGAGCAGGAGGCCCAGCTGCGCCTGATGGAGGAAATCCGTAATTTCAGCGGCAAGCCCTCGATGCTCGTGCTCCGTCCGGCGGATGCCGCCGAAACCTCCGTATGCTACAGGATGGCCATGGAGAACCGCCATTCGCCGACAGGCCTGATACTCTCCCGCCAG
>USGZ01000321.1 GCA_900554265.1 uncultured Porphyromonadaceae bacterium | reverse complement strand
ATCCTCCGACAGGCCCGCGGGTATGACCTCGGTGTCGATGTCGGAAGTGAAGCCGTACTTGTAGTCGCCCTGAGTGGCGTCTTTGATTACGGCGTTCGGGTCATTTATTTCGTTTTTGTTCAATTCCATAGTCATTAGCTAATAACGCCGGGAAGCTACCGCTGGTTTGGCATCATGCCTACAATCCACGGTCCGGCCCCGGCAACCCATGTGCGCCAGGGCCTGTCCGGATTGCGGAAGGCATCCTCCCCGGCTGGATAGACGAGGAAATATACGTTCAGACATGCGCTGAGAATCACCACCCACAGAAGCGCCCGGAAGAGGGCGCCGAGTATGCGGTCGACCGGTCCGAGCATCAGGGCGCGCGCCGTGGCCCTGAGCAGGCGTGCCAGAAGGACGACGGCCACGAAGACCACCACGAAGATGAGAATGTAGCTCACAACCTTCATAACCACCGGGTGTTCCGGCGCGGAACCTGATAGTATGGCCGTCAGGCGGTCGCCGAAAGCGCGGCAGCTCAGCACCGCCAGCACGAAGGCTACCAGCGTGCCTATCTGCTTGATGAGGCCCGCCACGGCGCCGGTAATCAGCGCCGCCAGTACGACGACGGCTATGAGGATGTCGATTATCATTTGTAGCGGCGCAGGTCGTAGGTCTTTTCGCGCAGGTATGCTCCGAGAGCCTCGGGGTCGGGAGCGCCGTGAGCCTGCTGCTCGGCGACGCTGATGGGTTCGCCGACGGAAATGTGCATCGTGGTGCCGACTTTGCGGAAGACCTCCGCGGGCAGCCGCAGCGAGCGCGCCGGCCAGCATACGTGGCCCAGGAAGTCGCACCACCAGCTGTTGCGGTCGTGGAAGTAGATGGGGATGACCGGCGCCTTGGCGCGCGAGATAATCTGGAGTATCGACGGCTGCCAGGGACGGTCCTGGAGGCCGTGGCGCAGCGTCGACTTGCTCATGGCGCCGGCGGGGAAGAAGCCTATGGGCTTGCCCTCCTTGAGCTGCCGCAGGGCCGTGCGGATGCCGGCCACGGACACGGCGCGCTTGGCGGGGTCGTCGCTGGCGAGGGCGTCGACGGCGATGAAGTTCGGGCGCATTGCCGATATCTTGTTCAGTATCATGTTGACCATCACCTTATACTCCGGGCGGTAGCGCGTAATCAGATAGATGAGGGCGATGCCGTCCAGCGCGCCAAGGGGATGGTTGCTGACGGTGATGAAGGCGCCGGAGGGAAGATTCTCCAGCACGTCCTGTCCGTCGACGCGCAGCTTGATCTTGAACTGGTCGATGAGCAGGCGCTTGACGAATTCCGGGCCCGGGGTGTCGCAGCAGGCGCCGTGGACGGCGTTGACCTTGTCGACCGACAGAAGGTGCAGCAGCCGGTTGACCAGCTTCGGATGGCCGTCGAGCGCCGGAAGCAGCTTGCGGACATCATCGTAGTTGAGCACGTCGGGGCGTATTTCGTAATTCTCTTCCATATTCGGTAGCGGGTGGAATCAGCTCTCGGGAGCCGATGTTTTTTTCTTGAAGATATGCAGGAACCAGTCGACGATGCGGATGGCGTAGGGGTCGAAGCGCACCGGGCGGTAGACGAAGAAGCGCTGGAGCATGAAATTCCATGCCCAGGACACCATAAGGCTGGTAAAGAGGGTGGCGGCCACGAAGTAGCCGTCGGGCTTGAAGCCCAGCTCCTCCAGCCAGGGCCAGTGCTGCATCAGGTTGTAGAGCGCCTGAGTGCCTCCGGAGTTGAGGAGCATGCTCCCGGCCCATACAAGGATGTACTTAAGTATCATCGCCTTGACGCTGACGTTGGTGGCGTGGAAGGTATAGCGGTAGTTGATGAAGCAGTTGACGAATCCGCCGGCAACGCAGCCTATGGACGTCGACAGGAAAGGCGTAAGACCTATCCAGGCGAAACAGGTGAAGCGCACGGCCATGTCCGTCCACGACGATGCCTGCGACGACGCTATCGACCTGATGAAGGTGAACACGATATTGTCGTTGTGAAGTATCTTGTCGCAGAATGTGCGGAATTTCTGGTTCATCGCTGTTCCTGAATTGCAACTTGCGTATTCAAACGTGCAAAGTTACGAAAAATCTGCGAAACTCTAATAATAAGGAGGCCGCCACCCCGCCCACGTCACCTCCTGAACCGGCTGAACCGGCCTTATTCGGCTGTTATTGCGGAGTAGACGGCGGCGGAGATGCGGGAGATGGCGGCGGAGGCGTCGGATTCGGTGCCGCGGAGGTCGCGGACGAAGACGGCCAGGGTGTAAGTGCGGCCGTCGGGCAGGATGATGAAGGCCAGGTCGTTGTGAGCCGC
>USGZ01000320.1 GCA_900554265.1 uncultured Porphyromonadaceae bacterium | reverse complement strand
CTGGGCCTGGGCAGGAGGAAACGCCGGGCAGGCAAGGGCTACGGCGGCGAGCAGCCGCCTTATGTGTCTTTTCATTTGCATCGGACTGCAAAGTTAGCGAATAATCGGCAATAAGGACAGTGCGCGCGTCGAAAAAAATCCCTCATGGCCTGCGGAAACCAAAAATGCGGCCAAAGCGTTCTAAGTATCAAAGCCAAGCATAAAATGAAAGACAGCAATACCAGAAGGCGATTTCCTCTGATTGTCCTCTGCATAATAGTGGGGCTCATGGTCACAGGCACCGTCCGTCAGTGCTGCGGCGACAGGCGCTCGCAGCTCGTGCAGACTTATTCGCGCCCCTCGGGCGACACTCTGTCAGTGGCAATCGAAATGTCGCCCCTGACATATACCTTCGAAAACGATACCGCCGAAGGCTTCGACTACAGCATAATCACCGCGCTCGCCGCCAGCCACAATCTGCCCGTAAAATTCTGTCCTGTAGGAAATCTCGAAGACGCTTACCGGGGACTCTACGACGGAAAGTACGACCTCCTGGTCGGAACGATGCCCGCAACAGTGCGTCTGCGCGAGTTCTTCCCTCTCACGGACGCCGTCTACCTTGACCGCCAGGTTCTCGTCCAGCGCGCCGATACTTCCGGCTCCGGCGCTATAAAAAGTCAGCTCGACCTGCGCGGCGACACCGTATATATCGCAGCCGGCTCGCCCCTGAGGCTGAGGTTGCGGAACATGGCCCGCGAGCTCGGCGACACCATCCATATCGTCGAGTTGCCCGGCATGAATTCCGAGCATCTGGTAATCATGGCCGCCTCAGGAGAGATTCCCCGCGCCGTAGTCAGCTCCTCGGTGGCCAGGCGTCTGGAGACCGATTACCCGGAACTCGACACCTCCGTCCCCCTGAGCCTGAACCAGTTTCAGGTCTGGGCCGTAGCTCCGGGCGACAGTCTTCTGCTCGACTCCCTGAACCTCTGGCTGAGGGAATTCAGACAGACGGCGGCTTACGACAGCCTCTGCGCCCGATATCTCTGACAGGCTCTTGCATTCTTACATATAGTACGAAACTCCGGCGATTCCGCCAAAAAGACGGAAACTCCGGAGTTTTTTATTGTTAAACCATTGAAAAATTTGCTGCGTTGCGAATTATTCCTTAAATTTGCCACATATAAACCGAATTTTTATACCTGCAACCTTTACTATACCGAAATATATAGGCGAAACAACTTAATACCATAAATTTACACTTTCTCTATGTTCAACTTTACTCTCAAACGCGCAAGCGTAGTTGGCCTGGTGCTGGCTTTCGGCATAGGTGCTTCCGCGCAGACCTTCATGTATGAAGGCATCTGCTACAAGGCAACCGGCAACAAGCTGACCGTACAGTCCGTCACCGGCAAAACCAAACCCACGCCCGAGAACGGAACTCTGCCCGAGCATTACACCGGCGACATCGTTCTGCCCGAAACCATCGAGTACAACGGCAAGACCTATATCGTCGACAAACTCGGCACCGGCTTCAAAGGCGAGCCCATCACGTCCCTGCACATGCCTAACTCCGTAACGGACGTAGGCATCGGCGCTTTCCAGGACTGCTCCTCGCTGACCACCATCAACCTCTCCACCGGCCTGGTCAAGCTCAAGCAGAACATGTTCACCAACTGTACTGCCCTGACTGAAATCACCATTCCCGGAACCATCTCGGCCCTGCCCAACGCAACGTTCAAGGCTTGTACCGGTCTTACCAAAATCACATTCGAAAGCAGCGAGACGCCCATTGAGGCCGCCGCAAACGCATTCGTCGACGGCGGTAACTCCGCACTCAAGGAAGTCGTGATCCACCGTCCCATCAACGTAGAGAAGGTCGCCGCAATGGCCGACAAGCCCTTCCGCGGAATCACTTCCATCGAGACCGTTGTCCTCGACGGCGGCGTTACCGAAATTCCCGCAAGTTATTTCGAAGGCTGCTCGTCTCTCAAGAACGTGACTCTGGGCGAGAACGTGGCTACAATCGGCACCAACGTGTTCGCCGGCACAGCCGTAGAGAGCGTCACCCTTCCCGAGGCAGTTACCAGCGTATCCTCCGGCCTGTTCGCAAGCACACCTGCGCTGAATACCGTAGTTCTCGGCAGCGGCGTAACCAGCATCGACGCTCTGGCTTTCTCCAACTCCGCTATCCGCAACATCAACCTTACGGAAGGTCTCAAGACCATCGGCGACCAGGCTTTCTCCGGTTCGGGCCTCGCAGGTGAACTCGTTCTGCCTTCGACCGTTACCCGCATCGGTGCCCAGGCTTTCGCCAAATCCACCGGCCTGACCTCCGTCAGCATC
>USGZ01000319.1 GCA_900554265.1 uncultured Porphyromonadaceae bacterium | reverse complement strand
CCGTAGCTCGGCGTCGCGCACAGTGACTTCGACGGCGAGGTCGTGGATTTCCGCGGCGGTGAAGTCGAAGTCGACCTGGTCGTCCTCGGAAGGGAACTTGTAGATTATCCTCATGCTTGCGCCGGCACCGTCGAGGAGCTCGAGCATCTGGCGCCCCGATTCGCTCTGGAGAAAGGCGCCCATGTCGTGCTTCTGGCTGGCGGAGGCGCTGCGTATGGCGTCGGAGCTGACGTAGGTATGGTCGAGGTTGTACTCGAGGGTCAGGCGGTTGTCGGACTTGCAGTAGGAAATGCTTTCCCAGATGCCGTTGGCGCCGAGGTTCTGCGGCAGGATGGCGGAAGTGGCCTCCACTTCGGCGGCCAGGCGTTCGCGGGCTTCGCTTCCTGAGCAGGAGGTGAGGACCAAGAGGAGTATGGCGAGGAACAAAGAGCTGTATTTCATATGTTTTATTGTTCTGATTCTGGTACGAAGCTGAGTATGCTGGCATCGAGCAGTCGGGCGGCGTTGTCGCGGATATCGGCGGGAGTCACGGAGGCCAGGGCGGCGGTGACTTCGGCGTCGGTGGTCACGGATCCGCGGACAAGGACGGAGCGGGCGGCCGCGAGAATGCGGTTCTCGCGGTTCTCGCCGGCGAGGGTCAGCTGGCCGAGGTATTGCTTGCGGGCGCGGTCGAGCCGGCTCTGCGTCATGCCCCCGGCGGGGTCGGCCAGGCTTTCAAGCACGCGGCGGCAGATGTCGAGGCAGCGGCGCCTGTCCTCGCCGTCGCAGCCGAAGTAGATGTTCAGCAGGCCGCGGCGGCGGAAGAAGGTGGTCGAGGCCTCGACGGTATATACCAGGCCGCGGCGCTCGCGCAGTTCGACGTTCAGCAGCGAGTTCATGCCTGGACCGCCGAGTATGTTGGCCAGCATGGCGGCGGCATAGCGGCCGTCGCTGTCGAGGCCGGGAACGGCGGCTCCGGCTACGACGTGGCTCTGGTGTATCGGCAGGGGCCGGACGATGTCGAAGCGCGGCACGTCGCCCGGTGTTTCGGCCAGTCGTTCTGCAGGCTCGGCATTTAGCGCTGCAAACCAGCGGCTTACGGCTGCGGCAACCTTGGCTGCGCTGGCCGGGCCGGAGTAGAAAGCCACGGTGTTGCCGGCGCGGTACCAGCGGCCGAGGAAGGCGCGGCAGTCGGCGCCGCTGAGCCCGGCGACGCTCTCCGGAGTGCCCAGGATGTTGTGACCCAGACCGGTGCCTGCGTAAAAAAGATCCTCGAAGTCGTCGAACACGGCCTCCGAGGGCGTATCGAGGTAGCTGTTGATTTCGTCGATCACCACCTCGCGTTCCTTGTCCAGCTCCTTGTCGGGGAATCGCGAGTTCAGGGCCAGGTCGGCGATGAGCTCTACGGCACGGCCTAACGCTCCGGCGGGAAAGACGGAGTAGACCACGGTTGCCTCCTTGGTTGTGTAGGCGTTAAGCTCGCCGCCCACGGCTTCCATGCGGTTGATTATGTGCCATGAGCTGCGGCGCGCGGTGCCCTTGAAGATGGTGTGCTCGACGAAGTGGGCCAGGCCCGTGCGGCCGGGCTCCTCGTCGGCGCTGCCGGCTCCTACGCATATGCCGAAGATGGCGGCGCAGGTGTGGGGGTCATGGAGGTGGACAAGGCGCAGGCCGCCGCCGAGCGTCAGCGTTTCGGGTGCGGGTGTCTTGCGCTTCATGCGGGGTCCGTCCACTGGCCGTCGGCCTTGATGAGTTCGATCAGGCGGTCGATGGCCTGGTCCTGGGGAACGTTCTTCACCACGGGCTCGGTGCGGCGGTAGATGCTTACGTTGCCGGCGGCGGCGCCGACGTAGCCGTAGTCGGCGTCGGCCATCTCGCCGGGACCGTTGACGATACAGCCCATAACGGCGATTTTCAGGTGCTTGAGATGGCCGCAGGCTTCCTTGACGCGCGCCAGGGCCTCGGGAAGCTCGTAGAGCGTGCGCCCGCAACCGGGGCACGCCACGATTTCGGCCTTGAAACGCGCCAGACCCGTAGCCTGGACAATCTGACGGCATAGTTCGGCGCTCTTTTCGGCTCCCAGCGAGGGCGCCTTCAGGCGGATGGCGGCGACGCGGCCGCCAAGGATGAGGTAGCCCATGTCGACCGCCGCGGCTATGACTGTTTCCTCCGGCGCCATCGAGGCGGGATATTCGAGGTCGACGGCGAAGGTCTCGTCGCCGGCCGACTGCCCGAGGATGGAGGCTATGCGGTTGCCGGAACTTGCGCTATGGACGGGCAGCCCGGCGGGGAAGTCGCTGTCGGCATCAACTATGGAGGGAACGGCGGCGAAGCGGGGTTCGGG
>USGZ01000318.1 GCA_900554265.1 uncultured Porphyromonadaceae bacterium | reverse complement strand
CCGCAGGTACTGATGCTCCTGCGGCCTTGAGTCGTTCGATTTCCTTCTGCAGGTCCTCGATGATGCCGGGCTGGACTTCGCTGAGCTTTATGCGGTTGAGCAGGCTCTTGTTCTCCAACTCGAACTGCTCGCGTTCGGCCTCGACTTTCTCCAGCTGCTGCTCCAGGTCGGTGACCTTGTTGGCCAGGGCGCGCTTGCGGCGGTCGGCGCTGAGCTGCTGCTCCTGGATGTTGGCTTTCTGATGGCTGAGCGACTCCATCTCCTTGCGCAGGCGTTCGGCTTCTGCGCGGGCGGCGTTGGTCTCGTGGCGCAGGCGGCTTTCGGCGTAGCGTTCGGCATCGGAGCGCAGCGAGGCCATATATTCGCGCACGGAGGCGTCGAGGCTGTCGGACAATGCCTTGCGCTGAGCTTCCGGGTCGAGACTGCGCTGGATGAAATCAGGCAGGGCGGCGTTGAACACGGCCAGCACGCCGTCGAAAATCCTGTCGCGCACGGCGGGGTCGAAGTCGGGCTCCGGCTCCGGTTCGAGCATCCGCGCAACTTCTTTATCGAGCTTTTCCTGCGCTGCGTCTCCGTCATCTTCGGGCTCGTCGGCCTTTATAGTGGGGACATACTCGTAGTCGTCGTCGGGTTGCTCTCCGCCGAATCCCAGCGCGCGGGAAAGTTTATCGAGGAAACTCATTATGGTATCGTTCTAAGATTCTGAGGTAAATAAGGTTGACTGGCTAATCGGGCTTCTGGATGAGACCCTGGCCCGAGCGGCCGTTGATTGCGATGGAGAGAGGTTCGGTGAAGCGGACCATGCGCACGATGCCGTCGTCGTAGTCGGCATCGAGGCGGTCGAGGAATTCGCTGTCGTAGTATCCGTTGTCCGAGCGGGGGTCGACCGTGAAGTAACCCACGCCGAAGGAGGTGAGGTTCTGGAAGAAATGCGTGCCCTGGCTGGGCTCGACGCGGTATTCGCCGGCCGAGGCCTCGACGATTACTCGCGCTTTCGATATGTCGGCCCACTTGACGGGGATGCCCAGCGAGGCGTCGGAAGAGCCCCAGCGGCCGGGGCCGATGAGCACGTAGCCCTCGCCGGCCTCGCCGAGGCGGCGGTTGAGCTCGGCGAGCACGGGCACTATCTCGCGGTTGCGCATCGGGTCGAAGTTGCCGGGGCGGACGTAGACTACCGTCCGCACGCCCTCGATCATGCCATGGCCGAGGGCATTGTTGCTGCGAACGAGAAGCTCGCTGTCCGGCAGCTCCATGATTTCGTCGGAGATGAGGTGGCGCTTGTCGATTATGGGTCGTATCTGGAGCCAGTAGACATGGGCCTTGATGCCGGCGGGTGTCGGCTTGTCCAGTATCTGACCGGCGAATTCGATCTCGACGGGGCGCTGCATGGCGCGCTGGCCGTTGGCGAGCATGAAGTCGATGGCCTCGGCCAGCGGCAGAGCCTTGTCGCGCAGGATGTTGGCGAAGGTCACCACGCGTCGTCCCGGACCGCCGTCGTAGTCGTTGAGTACGCCGTCGGCGGCATCGTAGGTCGACACCATATATCGCAGCGGACCCTTGCCGGCGAAGTCCTGGATGTTGAGCTCGGTCAGTCCGTCGCCTTCGTCGAGATGGACGCAGAATTCGGGGTTCTCGCCGGCGGGGAGGGCGATGAACTTGCGCTGGGTGTCGCGCAGGGCCAGGTCAAGGGTCGAGGTCTGGAGCACGTGCTCCGGATGCCGCGGCGAGAAGCGCAGGGCGCGCCCGCCGTCGACGATATATTTTCCGAGTCCCACGGCAATCTCGGCCACGCCGTCCTCGGGCTGCTCGTCGCCCAGGGGGTAGTAGTTGAGCGAGCGGCCTACACCGGCGAAGCTCGGGAAATAGCAGTCGCCGTGGTTCTCGCCGATTACCTCCTGGATAATCACGGCCATCTTCTCCTGGTCGATGACGTTGCTGGTGGCCGTCATGTAGGACTTCGACGCCTTGTAGAACACCGAGGCGTAGACGCCCTTGATTGCATCCTCGAGCCAGCGCAGGCGCTTTTCGCTGTCGGCCGAGCAGGGAACCATGTAGGTTGAGTAAATGCCGGCGAAGGGCTGGTAGTGCGAATCCTCCAGCTTCGACGACGACCGAATCGCCAGCGGTCCCCGCACCGTCCGTACATAGGCCTTCAACGCCTCACGCAGCTGATAAGGGAGCGTCGAACTGACAAATTCCGAAAGGATCTCCTCGTCGGTCATGTCCGCGCTGATCACATACTCCAGACCGTTGCTGCGGATGAAGGTGTCGAAATAATCGGTCGCCACGACCACCGTACGGGGGATCGTGACACGCACATTCTCGTATTTCG
>USGZ01000317.1 GCA_900554265.1 uncultured Porphyromonadaceae bacterium | reverse complement strand
TGCATGGAATCAAGCACCGCACCACCGAACAACTTCTCTATGCAGGCGGCCAGCTGACCAAACTGCGGGGCGAGCGTCTGCGCTACGAGGCCACGGCCGAACTCGGCCTGACGGGTCCCGTGGCCGGCGACATCCGCGCCAACGGCAAGATACACTTCAGCTTCCCCCTGCGCGGCGACAGCGTACGGATTACCGGCTTCGGCAGTTTCCACAACGAGGAGGCGCCCTATCTCACAAAGAAATACCTGAGCAACCATTTCATCTGGGACAACGACTTCGGCAAGCGGCGCACCGTACGCTTCGGAGGCACGCTGGACTTTCCCTTGACGGGCACACGCTTCACCCTGAGCGTCAGCAACCTGCAGAACCACATATACTTCGCCACCGACGGCAGTCCGCGGCAGCACGGAGGCAGCGTCCAGGTGCTGGCCATGCGTCTGGACCAGAATTTCCAGTTCCGCAACCTGCACTGGGACAACCGCGTGACATACCAGACGACGTCGGACGACGCCGTAATCCCCCTGCCCGAACTGACGGTCTACTCGAACCTTTACCTGCTGACCCGCATCGCCACGCTGCACCTGCAGATTGGCATCGACTGCGACTACTACACCCGCTACTACGCACCGGGCTATCAGCCGGCGACAATGGCCTTCACCAACCAGCGCGAGTACAAGTGCGGCAACTACCCTTTCTGCAACGTCTACGCCAACATGAAGCTCAGCAAGACCCGCTTCTACGTGATGTACTCGCACTTCAACCGCGGGCTTTTCGGCGGCGACGACTACTTCGCCATGCCGTTCTACCCGCGCAATCCGGCCCGCTTCCAGCTCGGTCTGAGCGTGGACTTCGCCAACTGACGGCGCGGAAGGCGAAATATTCGGCCGCCTCAAAAAAAATCTCTTCAGGGTATTGCCGGAAGTGATGAAAATTGCGAAATTTGCAGTATGAATTTATCGGATCTGAAACCGGGTGAAACCGGCGTCATTGTCAAAATTCACGGCCACGGCGCGTTCCGCAAACGCGTGATTGAAATGGGATTTGTTCCGGGGCATGCGGTAACGATGCTTCTGGACGCTCCGCTGCGCGACCCTGTGAATTATACCGTCATGGGCTACAACGTGTCGCTTCGCCGCGCCGAAGCAGCCCTTATCGAGGTCGTCGCCGTCAGCGACGAGGAAGCCGCCGTAATGGGCGAGGCCGCCATGCGCCGCACCGGCGCCGACAGCGCCAAGGAGCGCGCCGCCCACCAGCACCATGCCATCAACGTCGTCCTCATCGGCAACCCCAACTGCGGCAAGACCTCGCTGTTCAATATAGCCTCCGGAGCCAGGGAACACGTCGGCAACTACAGCGGCGTGACCGTCGACGCCAAGGACGGCTACTTCAAGTACAAGGACTACCGCTTCAATATCGTCGACCTTCCCGGCACCTACTCCCTCTCCTGCTACTCGCCTGAGGAAATCTACGTGCGCAAGTATCTTATCGAGCAGAGTCCGGACGTGATTATCAACGTCGTGGACTCCAGCAACCTGGAGCGCAACCTCTTCCTGACCACGGAGCTTATCGACATGGACAGGCGCATGGTAATCGGCCTGAACATGTACGACGAGCTGCGGGATTCCGGCGCCAGGCTGGACTACGAGCAGCTCGGTTCTATGATAGGCGTGCCTATGGTGCCCATCGTCGCCAAGACGGGCGAAGGCGTCAAGGACCTGCTGGACACCATCATCGCCGTTTATACCAACAAGGACGAGCACGTGCGCCACGTTCACGTGAACCTCGGCGCCGACCTCGAGGCTGCCATCCGTCAGATTGTCGACATGCTCAAGGCCACCCCTACCCTGGACAAGAACTTCTCGCCGCGCTACCTGGCCATCAAGCTGCTCGAAGGCGACCACCAGGTCGAGGACGAGATGGAAGGCCTCCAGAAAAGCGACGCCGACAAGCCGCAGGCTCCGAAGGAAACCTGGCGCGAGCACGTCCGCGAAGGTGCGGGCTCGCCTGTGCTGATGCTGCGCGACAAGCTGCGCGCCAACATCGAGACCCTGCAGGGCGAGGACATCTCCAGCATAGTCGCCGCCGAGAAGTACGGCTTCATAGCCGGCGCCCTGGCCGAGACTTACGTGCCCGGCCCGAAGAAGGAACGCAAGACCACGCGCCTGCTCGACAGCCTGGCCACCAACCACGTGCTCGGCTTCCCCTTCTTCTTCCTCATAATGTTCTTCATCTTCTGGGTCACCTTCTTTGTCGGCCAGTACCCGATGGAGTGGATCGACAGTTGCGTGGCCTGGCTAAGCGACGAAGTCAACCGCTTCATGCCCGACGGCCCGCTGAAGG
>USGZ01000316.1 GCA_900554265.1 uncultured Porphyromonadaceae bacterium | reverse complement strand
GCCGACGACGCCGAGCTTCCCGAAGGCTACGCCGCTCCCGAGGGCTGCGTCGTCCATACCGACGACAAGGGGCGCCACTATGCCGTGGTCGCCACCACCCGCCCCGAGACCATAATGGGCGATACGGCCATGTGCATCAACCCTAAGGACGCCAAGAACACCTGGCTCAAGGGCCGCAAGGTTGTCGTGCCCCTGGTTGGCCGCTGCGTGCCCGTGATCGAGGACCGCTACGTCGACATCGAGTTCGGTACCGGCTGCCTCAAGGTAACTCCCGCACACGACAAGAACGACTACATGCTCGGCCAGACGCATAATCTGGAGAGCATCGACATATTCAACGAGAACGGCACCGTGGCCGAATGCGCCGGCATGTACGTCGGCATGGACCGCTTCGATGTCCGCAAGAAAATCGCCGAGGACCTCGCCGCCGCCGGCCTGATGGAGAAGGTCGAGGACTACGTCAACAACGTAGGCCTGAGCGAGCGCACCAAAGTGCCCGTCGAGCCGCGCCTGTCGCTGCAGTGGTTCGTGAAGATGGACCACTTCGCCGAAATCAGCCTCGGCCCCGTGATGGACGATATAATCAAGTTCGTTCCCGAGAAATACAAGAACACCTACCGCGTATGGCTGGAGAACATAAAGGACTGGTGCATCAGCCGCCAGCTCTGGTGGGGTCACCGAATTCCCGCCTGGTTCTATAATAAGGAAGGCCAGGACGAGGCATTCGTCGTTGCCGAGAACGAGGACGAGGCTCTCGCCGAAGCCCGCGAAGCCAGCGGCAATCCCGCGCTGACAAAGGCCGACCTGCGTCAGGACCCCGGTGCGCTGGACACCTGGTTCTCCTCCTGGCTCTGGCCGATTACCCTCTTCGACGGCATCAACAATCCCGGCAACAGGGAAATAGAGTACTACTATCCCACGGCAACGCTCGTCACCGCCCCGGACATCATCTTCTTCTGGGTGGCCCGCATGATCATGGCCGGATACGAGTACATCGGCAAGCAGCCCTTCAACAACGTATATTTCACCGGCATCGTCCGCGACTCCCTGGGCCGCAAGATGAGCAAGAGCCTGGGCAACTCGCCCGACCCGCTGGAACTCATCGCCAGGTACGGCGCCGACGGCGTCCGCCTCGGCCTGATGATGAGCGCCCAGGCTGGCAACGACATCATCTACGACGACAAGCTCGTCGAGAACGGCCGCAATTTCTGTAACAAGATCTGGAATTCCTTCCGCCTGCTGCGCGGCTGGAATGTCGACGATAAACTGGCTCAGCCCGAGGTATGCGCCCTGGCCGCCAGGTGGCTCGAATCGGCCCTGAGCAGGACCCTCGCCGAAATCGAGGACTCCTTCGGCAAGTTCCGCATCAACGACGCCGTGACCGCCGCCTACCGTTTCTTCCGCGACGACTTCTCCGCCTCCTACCTGGAGATGATAAAGCCCGCTTACGGCGAGCCCGTCGATGCCAAAACCTATGCCCAGGCCGGCGACTTCCTCGACCGCCTGCTGCGCGTGCTCCATCCGGTGATGCCCTTCATCACCGAGGAACTCTGGCAGCACCTGGCCGACCGCGCAGAAGGGGAGAGCATCATGTACGCTCCCATGCCCGCCGCGGGCGAAGTCGACGAAAAGGTTCTCGCCGACGTGACCAACGCCCTGGAGATTGTCAACGGCATCCGCGGCGTGCGCGCCCGCAAGAACATCCCGCAGCGCGAGAACGTTACGCTCAACGTTGTCGGCGCTTCCCTCAGTCCGGAGGTACTGCCACTGCTGGTAAAGCTCGGCGGCCTGGACAAGGTGGTCGAGAACGCCGAGAAGGACCCGGCCGCCACTTCCTTCATGGTCGGTACCGTGGAGTTCAACGTGCCTATGGCCCAGAGCGCCGACAAGGACGCCGAAATCGCACGCATCAACAAGGAGCTCGAATATTTGCAGGGCTTCCTCAGGAGCGTCGAGAAAAAGCTCGGCAACGAGCGCTTCGTGGCCAACGCCCCCGCCGCCGTAGTCGAGGCCGAGCGCCGCAAGCAGGCCGACGCCACGGCAAAGATTGCCACGCTGACCGCTAACCTCGAGGCTCTCAAGTAATATGTCGCGCAAGAGAAAGGCTCTGCCTCTGATCGAGAACCTGCTTATCACCGACGTTGCCGCCGAGGGAAACGCCCTCGGCCGCGACGGCGAGATGGTGGTGTTCGTGCCCTTCGCCGCACCCGGCGACGTGGTCGACGTGCAGATCCGCTCCAAACGCCGCCGCTTCATGGAGGGCTTCGTGGTCAACTATGTCAAAAAATCGCCGCTGCGTTCGGAGCCGTTCTGCGAGCATTTCGGTGTCTGCGGAGGCTGCAAGTGGCAGAATCTCC
>USGZ01000315.1 GCA_900554265.1 uncultured Porphyromonadaceae bacterium | reverse complement strand
TTTGGCCGGGGCGGCGGATTGGTCTAATTGTTCTGATTTTTCCGCTGGTGCGGGCTTGGCATCGGCCTTTGCGGCGGCTTCATCGGAATTTTCTTTTTTCCTTCGGCCGCGCTTCTTGGGGGCCTTGTCGGCTTCGGGGCGCTTCTTGTCGGCGCCGCTGGCGGCTTCGGTCTCGGCCTGCTTGTCGAGTACCTTGTAGATAAGGTCTTCGCGCTTTGTCAGGTCGATTTTCCTGATATCCATTTCCTGGGCAACCTGCTTGAGCTGCTCGTCGGACATGGTGTTGAGTTCAATTATGTTGTACATCGCTTCAACAGGGGTGTATGTTTTTCGGGGGATAGGGGGCGTTTTATTCCGAACGCGGGGGATATCACGGCGATACGGAGGGGCTTTAAACGAACCCGGCAAATGCCGCGCCCTGAAAATCAGGCTTCCGCGAGGTGCGCGACAGCCGAAACAACGCCGTATGGGAAATAAAACTTGATGAGGGAGAGGGGTGGGGCGGGAGAGAAATCCGCCTTTTTCGGCTACAAAATTAGTGCTTTTATTTCAAACAACAAAATTTTTATTTGCAGTGTTCAGAATAATAGACGCGTATTTACCGTTTTATATACGGAGGCGATGCCGCCAGGCGGCATCCGGACCGCTCCGGGCGCCGAAAGCCGGCAAAAGCGTATAACCCACTTTCGACTATGGAATTCATCACATCCGAAAATATTCTTCTGTTAGGCTCGGCCATCCTTATCGCCGGCGTACTTATCGGCAAGTGCAGCTACCGCATCGGGCTGCCTCTGCTGCTCATCTTCCTGCTTGTCGGGATGGGCTTCGGGGTCGACGGCCTCGGCGTCCAGTTCTCGGACATGAACACGGCGCAGTTCATAGGCATGATAGCGCTGTGCATCATCCTGTTCTCGGGCGGCATGAGCACCAAGACTCCGGCCATCCGTCCGGTGCTGGCGCCGGGTCTGGTGCTGTCGACCGTCGGGGTTATTCTTACGGCGCTGATTACGGGCATCTTCATCTGGTGGCTTTCCGGAATGAGCTGGACGAACATCCACTTCGCCTTGCTGCCGTCGCTGCTGCTTGCGTCGACGATGGCGTCGACCGACTCGGCGTCGGTGTTCGGCATCCTTGGCAGCCAGAAGGTAGGGCTGAAGCACAACCTGCGTCCGATGCTGGAACTTGAGAGCGGCTCGAACGACCCCATGGCCTACATGCTGACGATCATCCTCATCGAGGCGGTGAATCTCAATGCGCCGCTCTCGGCGGGGTCGCTTATCCTGCAGTTAGTCCTGCAGTTCGGTATCGGCATCCTCGGCGGCTGGCTCATGGGCAAGGTGACGCTCTGGCTCATCAAGGCCTACAATTACCTGGGCCGCGGCGGCGCATCGGTGGATTCGGGCCAGGCCAGCGCCATGATAGCCATCCTGATGCTCGGGGCAATGTTCTTCACTTTCGCCGTGGTCACGGACCTGGGCGGCAACGGCTACCTGGCCGTCTATCTCACGGGTATCCTGCTGGGCAACTCGCCTCTGCCGGCGCGGCGCAGCATAGGCCGCTTCATCGACTCGCTGACCTGGCTGGCTCAGATAGTGGTTTTCCTCATGCTGGGTCTGCTTGTCAATCCGGCCGAGATGCTTGACGTCGCTCCGGTGTCGCTGCTGATAGGGCTGTTCATGATAGTGGCCGGTCGTCCGCTGGCCGTTTTCCTGTCGCTGTCGCCCTTCCGGCGCATCAGTCTGCGCGACAAGGCTCTGGTGTCCTGGGTCGGGCTGCGCGGGGCTGTGCCGATTATCTTCGCATCGTATCCGGTCGTGGCGCACGTCGAGGGAGCCTCGCAGATTTTCAACATCGTGTTCTTCGTGACGCTGCTGTCGCTGCTGGTTCAGGGCACGACCATAATACCGGCGGCTAAGAAGCTGCATCTGACAGACGAGGATGGGGCCGAGAGCGACGATTTCGGCGTGGAGCTGGCCGACGAGCTGCCTACCACTCTGCAGACCCTTACCCTCACCGACGAGCACCTGGCGGCGGGCAACACGCTGAGCCGCATGAACTTGCCGGCGGGTTCGCTGGTGATGATGGTCCGGCGCCGCAAGCGCTACATGGTGCCCAACGGCAGCTACGGACGTGCCAACGCGTACGGCGACCTGCTGAACATCAGCCGCGTCTTCGACAGCTTCGAGCCCAACAAGGTCCGCAGCAGCGGCGGCTACCAGGCCGTGCCCTCCGGCGACGACCAGATGCTCGGTGCCGCGTTCGCGATCTGGAGCGACAACATCGACAAGAGCGCATCGGGTCTGACCGAATCCGACCTATACTGGCGCTTCTTCGACGCGATGCCGTTCTACGCCGAGAAGACCTGGGCCGCCACCGGCAAGGAGAAGGG
>USGZ01000314.1 GCA_900554265.1 uncultured Porphyromonadaceae bacterium | reverse complement strand
CCCGCCGAAGCACCAAGCGCAGCGCCAAGAAGGTCAAGGAACCCAAGCAGCATAACAACAGCTCGAACGCGACCCGCTCCGTCCGCCGCACAAGAAGATAATACCCGCTCCGGCCAAAAACCAAACGGGAGGCTTCGAGCCTCCCGTTTTTGTTTCTAAATGCCAGGCCCGAAAGGGCCGGCAGGAGCCACCTGAACGGCATGCCAGGCGTGGGCCCGGAGGCCCGCGCCTTTTTGTTTAAGCCTATGAGCTTCAGCTCGTCGCCCGCGTCTTCGCCTTTCGCCTTATCCGGGTAGCGCGATTGCCAGAACCTCGGGTATGGTGTCGACGTAGTGGAAGGTCAGGCCGTCGCGGTAGGCGTAGGGCATGTCCTCGATGTCGCGGCGGTTGCGGACGCTCATGACGATGTCCGTTATGCCGGCACGCTTGGCCGCCAGAATCTTCTCGCGTATGCCGCCTACGGGCAGCACGCGGCCGCGCAGGGAAATCTCGCCGGTCATGGCGATGCGCGGAGCCAGGCGCTTCTTCGTCAGCGCCGAGACGATGGCTGTGACTATGGTGATACCTGCCGACGGACCGTCCTTCGGAATGGCGCCCTCGGGGAAGTGGACGTGGACCTGGTTGGAATTCAATACCTCGCGGTCGACTCCGATTGCCTCGGCGTTGGTCTTTATCCACTGGTAGGCGATCGTGGCCGATTCCTTCATTACGTTTCCGAGATTGCCCGTCATGGTCACGGAGCCTTCCTTGGCAGGGGCGAGGCAGGCCTCGGCCATGAGAATCTCGCCTCCGACTTCCGTCCATGCCAGCCCGGTTACTACGCCGGGGATATCGTTGCCCTCGTACTTTTCGGATATTCGGGGAGCGAGTCCGAGAAGGTCGTAGAGATGCTCGGGACGCACAGGCCGCGGGAACTCGCGGGCAGGATTCTTCTCGAGCGAATAGAGGACGTACTTGCGGATGAGGGCGGTGAGCCGCTTCTCCAGCTCGCGCACGCCGCTCTCGGCCGTATAGTCCGTGATTATGGCCTGGAGCGCCTCGTCGGAAATCAGGACCTCGTCGGAGCGCAGGTCGAGGCCGCGGAGTATCTTCGGGATGAGGTGTCGCCGTGCTATCTCGATTTTTTCCTCGGCCAGATAGCCGCTGATTTCGATTATCTCCATGCGGTCCAGCAGAGGCCGGGGGATGTTGGACAGGCTGTTGGCCGTAGCGATGAACACGGTTTCGTTCAGGGGGAAATCGACGTCGATGTAGTTGTCGTGGAAATGGCGGTTCTGTTCGGGATCGAGTACCTCCAGCAGAGCGGCGGCGGGGTCGCCCTTGTAATCCTGGCCTATCTTGTCGATTTCATCCAGGACGATTACGGGGTTGAGGACGGCGGCCCGTTTGTAAGCCTCGATTATGCGTCCGGGCATGGCGCCGATATATGTGCGGCGGTGGCCGCGGATTTCGCTCTCGTCGTGGAGTCCGCCGAAGCTCACGCGCTGGTACTGGCGGTCCATGGCCTCGGCAATCGAACGGCCTATGGAAGTCTTGCCGACTCCGGGAGGACCGACCAGGCATATTATCGAGCCGCGGTAGTCCGGATTGTGGATGAGAACGGCAATCTGCTCGAGTATGCGCTCCTTGACTTTCTCAAGCCCGTAGTGCTGGGATTCGAGGATTTTCTTGGCATCGGCCAGGCTGCGCTGCGTTTCGGTGCGTGCGTTCCAGGGAAGCTTGGTGAGTGTCTCCAGGTAGGTATAGAGTATGCCGTAGTCCGGCGACGAGGGGTTGAAACGGCGCATCTTCTCGGCTTCCTTGCGGAAGGTCTCCAGAACGGAACGGGGCATTCCCACAGACTCGGCGGTCTGGATGAGAATGTCAACTTCGTTGTCCTCATCGCCGTAGAGCGTTTCGCGGATAGCCTCCATCTGACTCTGCAGAAAGGCGTTGCGCTGATTTTCATCCATCGACCGGCGAGCTTTCTCGGCGATTTTCTCTGTTATGCTGATGCGGTCGATAAATATGTTCAGCTGGCTGATAAGCTCGAGGCCGCGGTCCTCGATGTTCGGTTTGCCTAGGAGTTCGATTTTGTCCGCGTTCTCGAAAGGTATGTTCGTGGCCAGCGTGTTGATCATGTGCGCCGGGTCCCTGTCGTTCTTTATGTCGGAACCGATGTTCTGCGGGTCGCCGGAGGCCTGGATTATCTCCAGGGCCTTTGTCCGGAGCATGCCGACGATAGTGGCGAACGTATTCTGGTCCTTGCAGGGGTATTCCTTCAGCGGATGGACACGGGCCACCAGGGCCCCGCGCCTGGCATCGGTACCGGAACCGAGTATGCGGAAGCGGCCGCGGGCGCGCACGATGGCCACCGGGGTATGGCCCGGCTCCTCGTGTACGGCCAGCACATCGGCGAACACGCCGTAGCGGTAAAGC
>USGZ01000313.1 GCA_900554265.1 uncultured Porphyromonadaceae bacterium | reverse complement strand
GGCGAACTTACGGCGGGAAGGTCGGAGGTCTGTTCGAGGAAGTATTCGCCGGTGGTTTCGTTCTGCTTGGCGATGTGGGCCAGGGTGAGCTGAGTGCCGGGGGCGATCTGCGAGAGTTCGCTGACGGCCATGGCGGGCTGCGTCAGGCGGATAACGTTGTGGTCGATGCTGATGATGGCGCCGGCGGGAGCGATTTGGCCGCCGTCGACGTCGAAGGGAGCCTCGCCTTTGGTGTAGACGGGCTGGCCGTCGGTAACGAGCACGTGGCCGTCGAGCACGACTTCGCGGGCCTTGACAAGCTCGCCGTCGACGGCGATGCCGGCCAGTGCGAGGCGGCCGTCGGAGACTACGGGAGTCTGACCGTCGAAGATGTACTTGTCGTTATACTCCTGGCCGGCGATGGTCACGCCGGTAACTTTCTGCATCGAGGGAGCATCGAAGGCCTGAAGGGCGATTGCGTCCGTCGAGTAGGTCCACATATAGAGGAAGGCCGCCCAGCAGAAGAACTGAACCAGACCTACCGTCCAGAATACCTTAGGAGCCTTGACCAGCAGCCTGAACATATTCTCCTTGGGGCCTTTCTGACTCCTGGACTCGTCGATGCCGTGGAAGAGGGCGTACTCGTGGGGAGGCATCTCCTTGACTTTGGCGAAGGTATAGACCACGCAGGCGAAGAGGATGAATGCGCCGATATAGAAGGCCCAGGTCACTGTCGGGGGCACCTCCCCGGCGGGGGCGGTGTTGGCCAGGAACCATGCCAGGACGAAGGGAGCCACGTAGCCAACGACGGAGCCGGCGTTGCAGAGGAAACTCTGGATGGAGTATGCCAGGCCTTTCTGTTTTTCATTCACCATGTCGCCGACAAGCATCTTGAAGGGCTGCATGGCCATGTTGATGCTCGTGTCGAGCAGCATGAGCATAATCAGGCCGAAGATGATGGCCGAGGAGATTCCCAGGCCGAAAGAGCCGGCGTTGGGCAGCAGGCACATCACGATGATGGCCACGGCTGCTCCGATGAGCAGATAGGGCAGACGGCGCCCCAGGCGCGTCCAGGTGCGGTCCGAGGCGCTGCCGACTATAGGCTGCACGATGAGGCCCATCAAGGGCGGAAGAATCCAGAAATAGCTTAGGTCATGAGGATCGGCGCCGATTGTCGAGAAAATACGGCTCACCTGAGAGCTCTGGAGGGCATAGGCAATCTGTACGCCGAAGAATCCGAAACTCAGATTCCACAGCTTCCAGAAGCTCAAATCTCTTTGTTCTTTCATGGTAAATGATTATGTTGGATTTTTTTGTTATTGTCGTTCAGTTTTTGTCGTTCAGTTTTTGTCATGGGCGGTAAGCCAGTCGATTTCGATGCGCCAGATTCCGGGGTCAGGGGTCTCGAGAATCATGGGGATATTGTCCAGGCGCGGGTCGGCCATCAGTCGGGCGAAGAAGTCGTAGCCCAGGGTCCCGGTGCCGATGGAGGCGTGGCGGTCGATATGCGAGCCGGCGTGGCGGGCGGCGTCGTTGAGGTGCATGCCGCGCAGGTAGCCGAAGCCTATTTCGCTGTCGAAGCGGCGCCAGGTGTCGTCGTAGCCTTCGGGTGTGCTCATGTCGTAGCCGGCGGCCATTGCGTGGCAGGTGTCGACGCAGACTCCGACGCGGCTCTTGTCCTCGACGCGGTCGATGATGCGGGCGAGCTGGTCGAATGAGTATCCGACGTTGCTGCCCTGGCCGGCGGTGTTCTCCAGCACGGCGGTGACGCCTTCGCTCTTGTCGAGGCAGTAGTTGATGCTGTCAGCGATGGTGTCCAGACATGTGTCGATATCGGTCTGCTTCAGGTGCGCTCCGGGGTGGAAGTTGAGGAGACCGATTCCGAGCTGCGAGCATCGGCGGAGTTCGTCGGTGAAGGTCGCGCGGGAGAGGCTGAGCTTGCGCCTGTCGGGTGAGCCGAGGTTGACGGTGAAGGCCGAATGAGGCAGAATCGACTGCATGGCGTCGTAGCCATAATCGGCGCAGCGGGTGCGGAAAAGTTCGACTTCCTCGGGCGCGTATTGCGGCGATGACCAGCGCGTAGGGTTTATCAGGTTGAAAGAGAAGGCGCGTGCGCCGAGCCTGTAAGCCAGTTCGGGAACATTGCCGACGGAGTCGGAATCTATGTGTGCGCCAACGAATTTCATAAGTATGATATTATTCTGCAAAAATAACAAAAAAACCGGACGCGTGGCTTAGCTCCGGACGGAAAAAATACGCGCCGGAGATATAAATGATGTTAACGCAAAGGGCGGCGGTGCAAGCAACTTCTCGATTAATCGGGATTAATCAGGATTAATCGAGATTAATCGGGACTCAAATAGCCGGGGCCGGCTGCGTCGGCCCTCCGACAAAAAGTCAAGCCGCTGCGCCGGGGTGGCGCAACGGCTTGTATGAAAGCCACATCAAAGG
>USGZ01000312.1 GCA_900554265.1 uncultured Porphyromonadaceae bacterium | reverse complement strand
TTGGCAGCTGAAGCTGCCAAGCCGGAACAAAAACTTCCAGGCGCGGGCTTTGGCGGAGCTGAAGCTCCGGAGCCGGAACAAATAAACGGCCGCGGGGACTTTGCGGCTGAGCCAGACGCAGAGGAAGGAGGCCTCGAGCAATGAGCCGGCCTACTATTATCCACTCGTTCAACACGCGCCCGCTGGCTATCAACTGCTACGACACCGGGGGCTTCGCCCGCATGTGCGGCAACATATGGTACTTCGCCCTGTCGATGGCCTACGTCCGCGCCCTGGGCGCACGCATCGAACTGCATACCGACAGCATGGGCGAGCGTCTGCTGGGATTCCTGCCCTACGACGCGGTCCACCTCACTCTCGACACCATGGACGCCGACATCTCGCCGCGCTTCTGGGCCGCTGGCAAGGTGCTGGCCCTGGAGGGCGCCGAACCGGGCAGCATCCATATAGACGGCGATGTGTTCATCAAAAAGCCCGCCGTGCTCGAGGCCATCGAGGCTCGCCCGGTGGCGGGACTTGTCGTCCAACACCGCGAGCCGGGGTATCCGTCCTACGGCGCGGAAGCTATGCGCTTCAAGGCCGTAGGAAGTACTTGCGCGGACTGCGGTATCGACCTTGCCGATACGGACAACGCCTACAATACCGGCTTTGTCGGCTTCCGTTCGCAGTCTCTTCTGCGGCGCTGGGCGGAGGCTTACCGCACCGTCGCCCGCGCCTATACCGCGGCCTACCGCGACGAAATCGACACGGACGCTTTCGCCGGCGCCACTCCCGACCTCATCACCGAGCAGCTGGCCATATTTCAGCTCGCCCGCGCCGAGGGCGTCGAGGCCTGCGAACTCCTCGGCGACAGAGCTTTCGACAGAGCCTTCACCGGAGCTCTTGGCTATCAGCATGTGCCGACCATGCACAAATTCACATTCCTGCCGCGGGTCAAGGCCATCCTGCGCGCCCGATTTCCCGAAATATACATCAAAACATCGAAAATATGTCCCGTCTGAAAACAATCAAAGTAAGCCTGCCCGACGGCCGGCGCAAGGAATGGACGCTGGCGCCGGACCTCAGCGGCGAGTTCGCCAAGGTCGACGCCGACATCGCCGAGGCCCGCAGCGCCGCCACCGCCGCGAAGAAAACAGCCGATACGGCCAAGCGCACTGCGGACAGCGCCAGCGCGACGGCCTCGACGGCCAAGACCAACGCGGCCAAGGCCACCGACTCGGCGACGGCAGCCTACGAGCGCGCCCTGGCCGAGATGCACACGCACCTGCTGTGCGAGCACACCGACTACGGCCAGCCGACGTCGCTGGCCAACAAGTTCGCCAAAGATACGCAGCTCCTTCGCTTCCCGAAGATGGATACCTCGAAATGCACCAACTTCGGCGGCTGCTGCTCGGGCTGCACCAACCTGGAGGAGATTCCGGAGGACATCGACTTCTCTGCGGCGACCACCCTGGCGTCGGCGTTCTGCAACGGGCCGAGCATAAAGCGCTTCGCCGGCGGCAATACCTCCAAATGTACCAGTTTCGCTTACTTCCTGCAATATGCCGGCGACCCGGCGGATGACCGTATGACCTACTACGGCGACATCGACACCTCGAACGCCACGAACCTGTGCAATCTGTTCTACGGCCACGGCAACCTCGTACGCTATCCGTCGACCATAGATATGCGCAAGTGTACCAAATCAGCTCAGATGTTCGATGGTAACTACTCGCTCACCCTGGACAATATGCCGACCCTCATACCGCCGGAGCAGCCATGCGACGCGCACATGATGTTCTGTGTTTGCAAGGGGCTCGCCGGCCTGCCGCTCAATGGGGATTTCTCATGGGCGACAAACGTATGGGGTTTATTCACCGGCTGTCTGTGCCTGGTCAATGTCGGAGACCTGGACATTTCCTCAGCCACAGCATATACTCGCGTATTTGCCGAATGCCCCATGGAAACGGTAGGAACCGTAACCCTCTATGGGAATACCGAATCACCCGCGTCTGTCAATGGCGACCTCCAATGGATTCAGCGTAGCTCAGACCATCCCGCCAAGCTCCGCCAGATAACCTTCCGCAACCTGGGCAACGTAATCAACTCCTCGGGCGCGACAGGCTCCGTGACCATCAACATCTATTACCCGGCCTGGGGCAGCGTCGACGAGGCGGCGCGGCAGAGCCTGGTCGACAGCCTACGGACCTATAGCATCGACCGGGCCGCAAAGGGCTGGGGCGTCTGCCGCCTGGGCCTACCGTCGGCGGTAATCGCCCGCCTGACCGACGAGGAAAAGGCCGCCATCACCGCCAAAGGTTACACCCTGGCAACATACAGATGAAAATCAACAATTAAAAATAGACACCATGCAGACATCAACCTACACCGTAACCACCATCTCGGCCTCCGAAGGCCATATGCTCACCAACGCCGAACCGGTCGACCCGCAGTTCGCCATC
>USGZ01000311.1 GCA_900554265.1 uncultured Porphyromonadaceae bacterium | reverse complement strand
CGCCATTCACCATCGAGGACGACACCGACGGCGGCGACGACCTCCGCATGCGCTACCGCTACCTCGACCTGCGCCGCTCCTGCGTCCGCAAGAACCTCGAGCTGCGCCACAAGATGACCATGGAGGTACGCCGCTACCTCGACGGCAAGGGCTTCCTCGAAATCGAGACCCCGATGCTCGTCGGCTCCACTCCCGAGGGCGCCCGCGACTTCGTCGTGCCCTCGCGCATGAATCCCGGCCAGTTCTACGCCCTGCCCCAGTCGCCCCAGACCCTCAAGCAGCTCCTCATGGTCAGCGGCATGGACCGCTACTTCCAGATCGTCAAGTGCTTCCGCGACGAGGACCTGCGCGCCGACCGCCAGCCCGAGTTCACGCAGATTGACTGCGAGATGAGCTTCGTAGAGCAGAACGACATCATCGAGCTCTTCGAGGGTATGGCCAAGCATCTGTTCAAGACCATCCGAGGCATCGAGCTCACCGAGCCCTTCCAGCGCATGACCTGGGCCGACGCCATGAAATACTACGGCTCCGATAAGCCCGACCTCCGCTTCGGCATGAAGTTCGTCGAACTGATGGACGTACTCAAGGGCAAAGGCTTCAGCGTGTTCGACAACGCCGGGTACATCGGCGGCATCAACGCCGAGGGCGCCGCTCACTTCACCCGCAAGCAGCTCGACGAGCTCACAGAGTACGTCAAGCGCAGCCAGATCGGCGCCAAGGGCCTCGTCTACGCCCGCGTCGGCGAGGACGGCTCCGTCAAGAGTTCCGTCGACAAGTTCTACAGCCAGGACGACCTCCAGCGCCTGCGCGAGGCAATGGACGCCAAGCCCGGCGACCTCATTCTCATCCTCAGCGGCGACAACGCCATGAAGACCCGCAAGCAGCTCTCCGAGCTCCGTCTCGAGATGGGCCGCCGCCTCGGGCTGCGCGACAAGAACAAGTTCGCCTGCCTCTGGGTGGTTGACTTCCCCATGTTCGAGTGGAGCGACGAGGAGCAGCGCCTCATGGCAATGCACCATCCCTTCACCCATCCCAAGGACGAGGACATCCCCATGCTGGACACCAGGCCCGAGGACGTACGCGCCGATGCATACGACATGGTCATCAACGGCGTCGAAGTCGGCGGCGGTTCGATTCGTATCCACGACAGCGCCCTGCAGGCAAAGATGTTCGAGATTCTCGGCTTCACTCCCGAGCGCGCGCAGGAGCAGTTCGGCTTCCTGATGAACGCCTTCAAGTTCGGCGCGCCCCCTCACGGCGGCCTCGCCTACGGCCTCGACCGCTGGGTAAGCCTCTTCGCCGGTCTCGACAGCATCCGCGACTGCATCGCATTCCCCAAGAACAACAGCGGCCGCGACGTGATGCTCGATGCTCCCGCACCCCTGGAGCAGAAGCAGCTCGACGAGCTCAACCTTGAGATAGTGCTTCCCGAGGAAGGCAAATGAGACTCGCCTACGTAATATCCGCCATCGAGGAGTTCGCCCCGCGCGCCCTCCAGGAGTCCTGGGACAACTCGGGACTCCAGATCGGGCTGCCCCCGGGTCAGGACGAGTGTACCGGCGTGCTGCTGTGCGTCGACGTTACCGAGGACATCGTCGCCGAGGCCGTCGAGCGCGGCTGCAACCTTGTACTCTCGCATCATCCCCTGATTTTCAAGGGCCTCAGGAGCATTACGGGCGCCACCATCCCCGAGCGCGCGGCCGCTGCCGCAATTCGCGCCGGAGTGGCCGTCTACAGCGCGCATACCTCGCTGGACAGCACCGAAGGCGGCGTGAGCTATGCTATGGCCGGAATGCTCGGCGCCAGGGTTCTGCGCACTCTCGCCCCGGCCGAAATGCCGATGGAGCGCATCAGCGTCTTCTGCCCGCGCGACCGCGCCGACGATATCCGCCTGCTCCTCCTCGATGCCGGTCCTGAGTCGGCCCTCAGTTCCGACCTTGACCGCGACAGCCTCGAGACCGGCAGCACCGCCGGCGTTCCGGACTTCGGAATTCTCCATACGCCGCTTACGCGCGTCGAGGTCACCGTTCCGGCAATGCGGCGCGACGCCATCCTCATGCGCCTTGCCGGCTCGCCGGTGAAGCATAGCGTCCAGGTTCAGCCGCTGGCCGACCGACCCGGTGCCTACGGCCTCGGCGTCGTGGCCGAATTCGCCGGGGAAATCACCATGGGCCGACTTGCCGCCATGCTCCACGAGCGCTTCGGCACGCCCGCAATCCGCTCCTCGCTGATTGCAGCCGATACCGCTACGCCGGTGCGCCGCATAGCCCTCTGCGGCGGCGCGGGAGGAGAATTCATACCCGCCGCCATCGCCGCCGGAGGGACCGGGCTGCGCCGGGAACTTTCGCATCACATCCCCCATGATCTCCCGCAGACGGTAACCGGCAGCCATCAGACCGTTAAGGGCGTTGGTGGTGTAGCGGGTGGGGTCCAGCTCCCGGAAGGTG
>USGZ01000310.1 GCA_900554265.1 uncultured Porphyromonadaceae bacterium | reverse complement strand
CCCGGCTGGGCCGCATCGTCCGCGACGGCGGCGGCATAACCCCGGACATCGCCGTAACTCCCCATACTTACTCGCAGCTTGCCACGGGCCTGGCCAACGACTACCAGATATTCGACTTCGCCGTGCGCCAGTACGCCCGCAACCCGCTTGCAGGGGCGCCGGACAGCGTCCTGGTGGACAGCGCCGTTTTCGAGGACTTCAAGTCCTTTGTCGGCGGGGGCAAGTTCGACTACAACCGCCGCTGGGAGTCGGCCATGAAGTCGCTGCGCAAGGCCATCGAGGCCGACGGCAGCCTGAACGACAGCGTCGCCGCGCAGGTCGACGCCCTGGAGGCCGCCCTGCACCATGACCTGGGCTACGACCTCGACCGCAACCGCGAGGAAATCATGCAGCTTCTGGACCATGCCCTCGGCGGAATGTACTACAGCGACTTCGACAACGCGGCCCGGCATATCGACAGCGACAGTACCGTAGCCCGCGCGCGAGAGCTCCTCTCGGATCCCGCCGCCTACCGCCGCATTCTCAGCCCCGCCGGCCACTGACAATGGACCTCAAGGAACTCTGCGGATTGCTCGACACGCCGGCGCGACGCAAGGCACTGGCGCGCCTGACCTCATACCCGGAAAGCATGCTTACGGGCGTGGCCGGCTCCTCGGCCGCCGTGATGCTCGAACTTGCCGGTGGCAAGGGCCTGACGATGGTTGTCGGCGACAGCCTCGACGATGCCGGCTACCTCTACTACGACCTCTGCCGCCTGGCCGGCGAGGAAGCCGTGGCCATGCTCCCCTCGGGCTTCAAGCGCGACATCAAGTACGGCCAGCCCGACGCACCGAGCCAGATTCTGCGCACCGAGGCGCTCCGGCGCCTGAGCGAGGGCGGCATGCGCTTCCTGGTGACCTATCCGGACGCGATAGCCGAGGGGGTGGCAACGCGCGGCAGCCTCGACAGCAATACCCTGCATCTCGACGCCGGCGCCGCCGCGGATATGCGTCAGACCGAGGACTGGCTGCGCGAGCGCGGCTTCACGCAGGTCGACTACGTCTTCGAGCCGGGGCAGTACGCCGTCCGCGGCTCGATTGTCGACGTTTTCGGATTCTCCGACGAGTTGCCCGTACGCCTTGACTTTTTCGGCGACGAGCTGGACTCCATCCGCAGCTTCGACGTCGAGACGCAGCTCAGCCGCAGCCGCCACCAGAGCATCGACATAACCGCCAACGTCAGCGCCGGCGGCGCCATGCAGAGCATACTCGAATTCATACCGGCCGACAGCCTGATAGCCATGCGGAGCGCCGACCGCACACTCGAGCGCATCAAGGCCATAGCCGAGACCCACATCTCCGGCTTTACCCTCCTGACCGGCGACGGCGATGCGGACGCCCTCAGGCTCGTTGTCGACCCGGACGGATTCCGCAGCCAGCTGGCGCGCTTCCGGCGGCTGACATTCACTGCCGCCAAGCCCGACGCCGGCGAGACTCCGGCCCGCGGCGGCGTGCCCGTGATGGCCATGGACATGAGCCCGCAGGGCATATACCACAAGAACTTCGACCTCATCGCCGACAGCTTCACCAGGTTCCTCGCCGAGGGCTACAGCCTCTACATCCTGAGCGACAACGAGAAGCAATTCGCGCGTCTGCGCGAGATTTTCGCCGACCGCGGCGACAGAATCGGTTTCGAGGGCGTCGAAGGCACGCTCCACGAGGGCTTCGTCGACCATCAGACCAAAATCTGCGTATTCACCGACCATCAGATATTCGACCGCTTCCACAAGTACACCCTGCGCAGCGAGCGCGCCCGCAGCGGCAAGATGGCCCTGAGCCTCAAGGAGCTCGGCGAGGTGCAGGTCGGCGACTACATCGTCCACGCGGACCATGGCGTCGGAGTCTTCGCCGGCCTGCTGCGCACCAACAACAACGGCCGCATGTGCGAGATGGTCAAGCTCGAGTACGCCAACAACGATATTCTCCTCGTTTCCATCCACAACCTCCACAAGCTCGCCAAGTACCGCGGCAAGGAGGGCGTGGCGCCGAAAATCTACCGCCTCGGCTCGGGCTCCTGGAGCAAGATGAAGGAGCGTACCAAGAGCAAGCTCAAGGACATAGCGCGCGATCTGATCAAACTTTACGCCGCACGCCGCGAGCAGAAGGGCTTCGCCTACGTTCCGGACAGCTACCTCCAGCACGAGCTGGAGGCCTCGTTCATTTACGAGGATACCCCGGACCAGCTTACGGCCACGGCGGCGGTGAAGGCCGACATGGAAAGCGAGCGGCCGATGGACCGCCTGATTTGCGGCGACGTCGGCTTCGGCAAGACCGAAATCGCCATCCGCGCCGCCTTCAAGGCCGCTACGGACGGCAAGCAGGTGGCCGTGCTCGTCCCGACGACCGTGCTGGCCTACCAGCACTACCATACCTTCAGCCAGCGGCTTGCGGACTTCCCGGTCCGCGTGGAGTACCTCAGCCGTGCCCGCAGCGCAGCCGAGACCAAGCA
>USGZ01000309.1 GCA_900554265.1 uncultured Porphyromonadaceae bacterium | reverse complement strand
CGACGAGGGCCTCGGACGCGCCGCCGCCCACTATGCTCTCCACCTGCTCGGCTCCGGCGCCAAGGCCATCGAACTCTACGGTCTGCCTGGCTCGACTCCCGCCGAGGGGCGCCATTCAGGATTCATAACCGAATTCGAGAACGGCGGAGGCCGCGTGCTGGCCAGCGTGGCCGCCAACTGGAACGAGGACGAAGGTGCCGCCGCTACCGACTCGCTGCTGGAAGTCTATCCCGATGTGGACCTTATTTTCGGTCACAACGACCGCATGGCCATCGGTGCCTCCCGCGTGGCCCGCAGACGCAACAGGCGCGACATCAAGATCATAGGCATCGACGCATCGGCCAACATCGGCGTGCAGGCCGTGGCCGACACCATCATCGACGCTACCTTTATCTACCCCACCGCCGGCGACCGCATTATCCGCACGGCCCTGGCCATTCTCCAGGGCGAACCCTTCGAGAAGGAGCAGATATTGCCGGCTTCCTCCGCGGTCGACCTCTCCAACGCCGACATCCTGCTGCTGCAGTACAACACCATACGCGACGAGACCAGCAAAATCAAGATACTCAACGCCCGCATCGACGACTACTGGAAACGCTACGACTCGCAGACCTGGCTCATCTATGCCGCAATAGCCATAATCCTGCTTCTGGTAGGGGTGGTATTCCTTATCCTGCGCGCCTACTGGCAGCACCGGCGCCATCAGGAGAGCCTCGAAATCCAGTACCGCAAAATCGAGGAGGAACGCGACAAGCAGAAAGTACTCAACGAACGCCTCGAGGAGGCCACGCAGGCCAAGCTGGTGTTCTACACCAACGTGTCGCACGACCTGCGTACGCCCCTTACCCTGATAGCCGAGCCGGTGGCCTGCCTGGCCGAGGCGGAGAATCTCACCAACGAGCAGCGCACCCTCGTCCGCATCGCCAACAAGAACGTGCGCATCCTGCTGCGCCTTATAAACCAGATTCTCGATTTCCGCAAGTACGAGAACGACAAGATGGCCCTCAACCTTACCGAGGTCGACCTCAGCGCCGCCGTGACGGAATGGACCGAATCGTTCTTCTCCCTGGCCAGCAAGCGCGACGTCAAGCTATCGATCGACATCGCCGACGACTGCCGCAGCCTGCCATTGGCCATGGACATAGAGAAGATAGAGCGCGTGTTCTTCAATCTGCTTTCCAACGCCTTCAAGTACACGCCCGCAAACGGCAGGATTACCGTCCGGGTTTATAGGAAGGACGGCAGCGCTTTCATCAGCGTGGCCGATACCGGCCAGGGTATCTCCGAGCGGGACCTGGGCAACATCTTCGACCGCTTCTACCAGGTAGAGCGCGTCCACCCCAACGGTTCCGGAATCGGACTCAGTCTCTCGAAAGCCTTCGTCGAGCTCCACCACGGCGAGCTGACTGTAGACAGCACCCTCAACAAGGGTTCCGTGTTCACGGCCTCGATTCCCATAACGCACGTCGCCGTAAAGGCGGAAGGCCCGACGCAGACCTTCACCGCCGAGGACATCGACGCCGAGCTCGGAATAATCGACGCCGAAGCCGAATTCGCCGAGAGCAAGCCTCTGGTGCTGGTAATCGACGACAACGCCGATATCCGCCAGCTGCTGACAACTCTGCTGGGAAGGGACTACAACGTAATCTGCGCTTCGGGAGGCGTAAAGGGCCTCAAGCTTGCCGCGAAGTATGTGCCGGACCTGATTATCTGCGACGTGATGATGCCAGGCATGGACGGTATTGAGTGCTGCCGGCGCCTGAAGGAAGAACTGAGCACTTCCCATATTCCCGTGCTGATGCTCACGGCCTGCTCCATGGACGAGCAGCGCATCCAGGGCTACCGCAGCGGCGCCGACGGCTATCTCTCGAAGCCGTTCAACTCTGAGGTGCTGAAGTCGCGCTGCGCGGCCCTTATCGAGAACCGCAAGAAAATAAAGGAGCTCTGGCACAGCACCGTAGCACCGAAAGCGGAGGAAGTGCCTGCGCGCAAGGTCCCCGACGGCGCGGGCAAAGTTCCGGTCGGCGACCTGGACAACGAGTTCTACAACCGCTTCCTTGAAATCTTCCGCGCCGAGATGGCCAATACGGAGCTGAGCGTCGACGGCATGGCATCGCGCATGGGACTCGAACGCTCGCAGTTCTACCGCAAAATCAAGGCCCTGACAAACTATTCGCCCGTGGAACTGATCCGCATCCTGCGCCTGCGCCACGGCCGCAAACTGCTGATGTCGACCGAAAAGACCATCAGCGAAATCGCCTACGCCACCGGCTTCTCGACGCCCGCCTACTTCACCAAATGCTTCCGCGACTACTACGGCGAAGCCCCCTCCTCGCTGAGGAAATAAGCGAGTCGCACCAGCGGCCGCGAGTAATCGGGTTTTAACCCGAATTATCGAGATTAATCGGGATTTAACTCGATTAATCGGGAAGAAAAAGCAAGAACCCGCCGGCGGGGGATAAAATGGAGCAGGCCCGGGACCGTTGCGG
>USGZ01000308.1 GCA_900554265.1 uncultured Porphyromonadaceae bacterium | reverse complement strand
GACCTTCCCAAGTGGGTGATCGAGAGCGCCAAGACGCGCTTCGCCGACCCCTCAACGGGCCCGTTCCAGGCGTCCGCCGAGTTCATGAGGGAAGTTCGGCGCGGCCTCGGCGAGCAGATCGAGCAGGCGGGACGAACGCCTTCCGACATCGCCGCGCTGGCATCGCAGCTCGCCGCGAAGCCGGGAGACGACGGCGGCGCGGGCGGGAAACGCATCTGAAAAAAATCGGGCCCGGCGCGGCGCGGATGTATAGATTCGGGTTTGCAAGGGTATCAATTTTGCAATCAGGCCGCTGCCGGCTATCCAATCATCACCCAAACGCATCGCCGCGGCCTGATATGCGGGAGAAGGCGGCAAAATCCGGATCGCCATCCGAGTTTCGACCGCCCCGCCACCGCATTCGCCAGAAGGGGCGCCCGATGCCGGCATACGCTGGTGCGGGCGCGGCAAGTGGAGAAAACAGGACATCGCAGGGGGGACCGTATGCAGCGAGGCTCCGACAACGAACGGCGCGACAGGACCGAGATGCAGCGACAGCGCGACCGCGACTACGCCAAGGAGCTGTGCGCGTCGCGCCTGGCGTTCACGCTGTCGAGGACCGGCACCTCGAAAGAGGACTACTGCCGCGCCGTCGGCATATCGAGCTCGACGCTCTCGCGCATCCTCAACAAGCAGACGCTCATGTCCACCTCCACCCTGATCGAGACCGCCAGATATTTCGAGGACACGAGCGTGTCCTGGTTTTTGGGACTGTAGGAGGACAATTGAATCCCATCGATAATATGATCAAACGCTCAGACATCGAACCGTATGAGCTGAGGCGTATCGCGTTTGGTGCCATCCTGACCGCGCTACCGTCCGCCATCTTCCAGCTGCAAAGCGCCGCGTCGGTCATCCTGTCCTGCCCGACAGACTACTACTCTCCAGCGTCGGCAGCGTGGTTTCTGACCAGGGGCTGCCTGGGTGCCGTGTGGGTCCCGGTCATCCTGCTCATCGCCGCCGGCATCGCCTGCAAGGTACGGAGCCGCGCCCTCGACCTCGGCATCGCCGCGGTCCTTTTCGCCCTCACGGTCCGCACCGCCATCCGCCTGGACCCGTATTCCATCGGCTACCTCGCCACCGCTTTCACCTGTTTCGCCGTCTCCGGCCTCAAGGAGGAGTAGATCGCTTTGAACACCTCGCCAGAAACCGATATGGTCCCGGTATGGGACGGGGACAGCGAGAAGACGGGTCTCCTCGAGCTTCCGATCTCCCGTCGAGGAGCCTTCGCCGCGCTCGCCTGCGCAGCGGGGTTGGCCCTGCTCGGACCCGCCCGGAAGGCGGAAGCGCTCGCGGGCATGAACTTCAACCTCGGCCAGGGCTGGTTCGGAGCCGCAGCCGACTCGCTGCTCGTCCATTCGGACCCTCGTCAGGGCGAGGGGGACATGTTCTTCGGCTTCGCGAACAGCTACCATGAATGGCTCTGCGCCGCCCCCGCCAACACCAGCTACTATATAAATCATTACGGACAATGGCTGAGGTACGCCTTCGCCTGCGTCTTCGAGTGCAATTACGCCAACGAGCTCTACACCCTCGTAGTCGTCAGGCCGTTCGCATGGTGCTCCAGCAAGGACCTGCAGAATGGCCGCGGCCTTTGGGTCGATACGGTTTCCGAGGGCGGCGACAACAAGGGATACGTCTACCTCGACGGCGCGGAACTCCCCGAATCCCGCTTCGCCGGCGATTTCAGGAACCAGATCGACTACAAGTACTACGACTGGATCTCCTATGGCTTCTACGACTTCAACGACTTCCAGGGGAACACGTACTGGGGAAGTACCCGCCCCTCGTTCTGGGTCAAGAGGCAGAAGGGCGAGGCGCGCCACAGCGTGTCCAGCAAGTTGCAGGTCTACAACGTGGACTACAACCACTTCGGACGGAACGAAAACTGGATCAGTGAAAAAGACGCCCCGAACTACTGGTTCCTCAGCCAAACCACCCCTTCGCGCAATTTCAGGGTCGAGAAGATCTACATCCGCAACGACGTCACGCTCTACGGCGGCATATTCTACATCAGGCCCGTCTCCGCGCCGGACATCCAGCTCGACCTCGTGCAGGGCACATACAGCGGCGGCAAACCCCAAGCCATGTACGATAACGGGCGCGGCGTGTGCCTCTACGAGAACTATCACGGCGTCAACCAGACCTGGATGCTCAAGCCCTATACCAACGACGGCGTCGACACCTTCACGTTCGCTATCGCCAACATGGTCGGCCCGAACCTGACGCACATGCTGAACAACAGCGGCCATGCGGCGCCCGTGGTCGACCACGGCGTCGTCCAGAACAGCCATGCCGACATCTGGGACATCAACCACTCCGACGGCCGGAGCAAGGCATGGTGGGTCCACCATGAGCCCGACGCGTCGAACGAGACCGACCATAGCTGCTACTTCATCACGTCGGACGCCGACGGACTGCGCCTCGACACCAACGGGGTCACGTCGAACTC
>USGZ01000307.1 GCA_900554265.1 uncultured Porphyromonadaceae bacterium | reverse complement strand
CTGGCCGCAGGCGGGGCAGCGGCCTACCCACTTGGGCGAATCGGCTCCGCAGGAAGTGCAGAACCACATTGTCTTCTCTTTCAGTCTGGCCATGGGTTAAATCTTTGAAATGCAGCGGGCACGCAGGGCCAGGACGATGGCGGCGGCGGTGGCCACGTTGAGGCTCTCGGCGCAGGCGCCTTGTGCGGCGGGTATGGTCACGGGGCGGTTTACAAGGCGTCCTACTTCCGGGCTGATACCGCGGCCTTCGTTGCCCATTATTATCACGCACTCCTCGGCGAAGGGCTCGGCGTAGGCGTCGGCGGCGTTGAGGAAGGTGCCGTAGACGGGCACGGAGCCGTCCAGGAAGGTCAGCCACTGCGGCAGGTCGGTATAGCTTACGGCGACCTGAGCCAGGGCACCCATGGTGGCCTGGACTGTCTTGGGATTGAAGCAGTCGGCGGTATCGGGCGAGGCGACCACGCGGCGTATGCCCATCCAGTCGCAGGTGCGCAGGATGGTGCCCAGGTTGCCGGGATCCTGAATTCGGTCCAGGACCAGGACGCAGCCGCCGTCGGTGCCCGCGGGCGCGGGTTCCTCGTCGGGCAGGGCAAAGAAGGCTATGACCGGTGGCGTGGCCGTGAGACGGGTGACGGAGCGCAGCTCCTCGCGGGTGCATGGGGTGGTCTCGTCGGCGCCGAGGTCGCCGTGCCCGTCGAGCCATTCCGGCAGGGCCAGCAGGCGGCGTACGGCGAATCGGCGCGCCAAGTCGCAGACGCACTTGGTGCCTTCGGCCACGAACAGACCGGCGCGGCGGCGGCCCTTGGCGTCGTCGAGTGTCGCGGCTTTTTTCAGAAATGCTTTGGAAAGCGGCATGGTTGCAGGCGTGGCGCTTATTTCTTTTCCATGTAGAGATAGCGCCTGATGGAGCGCTTGGGGGTCTTCTCGAATTCCTCGGGCATGATTTCGATTTCCGAAACGCGCGAGTAAGAGGGTAGCTGGCGGTTGAGGACGGCGAGGTTCTGACGGACGAGTTCCTCGGTCTCGGCCTTGGTCTTGCCTTCCTTCTCGGCGAGCTCATAGTCGGGATGCACAAGACCGACAATCTTGCCGCCGCGTTCTACTGCCAGACACTCGCCGACGTAGGGCAGATTGGCCAGCGCCTGCTCGATTTCCTCGGGGTAGATGTTCTGGCCGGAGGGGCCGAGAATCATGTTCTTGTCGCGGCCGCGGATGTAGAGGTAGCCTTCGCTGTCGAGCTGGCAGATGTCGCCGGTGGCCATCCAGCCGTCGCGGAAGGTGCTTTCGGTAATCTCGGGGGCCTTGTAGTAGCCGGACATAACGTTGTCGCCGCGCACCCAGAGCACGCCGGGCACCTTGGCGGGGTCATTGGATTCGATTTTCAGCTCCATGCGGTCGACGCACTTGCCGCAGGAACCGGGGCGCTGGATATCCCAGGGCGCGTAGGTAATCAGCGGGCCGCATTCGGTCATGCCGTAGCCGACGGTGAAGGGGAACTTGATTTTGCGCAGGAAAGCGTCGACGTCGTGGCTCAGCGGGGCGCCCCCGATGATGACTTCCAGGAGATTGCCGCCGAAGACGTCGATGAGCCTGGCGCGGATTTTGGCGTATATTTTCTTGTTGAGGCCGGGGATGAGCAGGGCCAGGCGCATGGCGGGCTTGCGCAGCAGGGGGAATACGCGCGTGCGTACCATCTTCTCGATAATAAGCGGCACGGCGATGACGAGCTTGGGCCTGACTTCGGCGAAGGAGCCCAGCAGCACGGCCGGCGAGGGCGTGCGGGTCAGGAAGTAGAGGTGGCAGCCCTTGTTGAAGGTGTGCAGCAGCTCCTCCATCAGGCCGAACATATGGGCCATCGGGAGCATGCAGAGCATGTTGTCGCCGGGCTTGAGGAAGTCCAGGCCGTCGATGGTGTACTGGAGGTTGGACCACATGCTGCGGTAGCTGAGCATCACGCCCTTGGAGAATCCGGCTGAGCCGGAGGTGTAGTTTATCAGGCAGATTTCGTCCGGGTCCGGGTTGGCATAGTCGATGTCGTCGGGCGTGAAGGAGGCCGGATGCCGCTCGCCGAACAGTTTGTTGAGGTTCTCCCGTACTTTCACCGGGCGTTCGGTGGCGGAGTAGAGGATGGTGTAGTCCGTCACCTGGATGGCGCAGAGGATGTCGGGCATCTGAGAGTGGTCCAGCCCGTTCCAGGTCGCGGTGTCGGTGAAGAGGACATTGGCTTCGCTGTGGGCGACGAGGTGGTGGACGGTCTCGGGGGTGAAGTCGTGGAGAATCGGAACGGAGACGGTGCCGTAGGTGATGCTGGCCAGCATGCAGATGGCCATCTCGGCGGAATTGCGGCCGCAGAAAGCGATTTTGTCGCCGGCGCCGAGGCCGAGGGTGGAGAAGGCGATGTGCAGTTTCTCGATGCGTTCGGCTACATCGGCATAGGTATAGGTGTCGCCGCCGATGTTGGTCAGCGCCGGGTGTCCCCAGTTGTCGCGGACGG
>USGZ01000306.1 GCA_900554265.1 uncultured Porphyromonadaceae bacterium | reverse complement strand
AAACTGACCGCCGTAAGGGGACGCAGCACGTCCCGGCCTATGGCCCTGAATCTGTGGGCGATCCGTACGGCCCCTTCCTCCGGCAGGCGGAGGCGGCGGTAGAACCGGCATAGAAAACGCTGAAACGAATATTCCGTCATATAGAATAGAACGTCCCCGCGGCCCAAAAAGGTCGCGGGGACGTGTATTCAGTTTCTTCAGGTCCGGTCAGCGGACTATGACCTTATGGGCTGTGCCGTCGACAACGGCCACGTAGATGCCCGCGGGAAGGTTCTCGTTGCGGACCTTGCGGCCGGTCATGTCGTAAACCTCCATGGTCCGGTAGTCGCCGTAGACGTCGACGCAGCCATAGGAGCCGACGACTGTAGCCGAAGGTTCGACAACGGATATGTCCTCGGTGCCGCTGACATTGGCAGTGGCGAACACTGCGAAGGAGTTGGCCGGTACGCTTACGGAAACATTACCGGAGGAAACGTCCGTCAGCACGGGCGTGAAGCCGGGAGTTGCGCAAATGAGCTGGCTGTTGGCCGCCGTGAGGGTCGTCGAGGGTGCCGGAACGGTCATGGTGCTGCCGACGCTGGGATTTATGAAGGCAATCACTTCCTTGCCGCCATAGCTCAGACGCATGTAGCGCGGGTTGTTGAACTTGGCGCTCAGGGCGTTGGGGCGGAAGGCGGTGTTGCGTCCGAAGAGTTCGGGATTGGCCATGCGAAGGTTGATCATCGCGGCGTAGATGTCCTTGAGGGCTACGCGGCCTTCATCCTCGAGATAGTACCAGCATACCTGCTTGTTGCCGGTGTCGTTGCCGCCGTCGCTGCTCTTGGTGGTCTGTCCGTTGCCGAGTTCCTGGAACTGCCATATCATCTTGGGCCCGGGAGTCATCAGCATGGTCACGGCCAGGGAGCCGAGGCGCTTGAGCGATGCCTCGGTGATGGTGAGTTCGGTGTTTTCGGGAAGCTTGATGCCGGTGTTGCCGAAAGCGGCGTTCTTGTAGGCCATGCGTTCCTCGTCGTGGCTCTCGGCGTAGGAAACCGTCGAGCCCCAGGGTCGGCTGTCCGAGGTGGAAAGGAAGCGGAAGAGGTTCATGTCGCCGTTGTCCCAGCCCATGGTGTACTGGCAGGAAGCGTTGTTGATGTTGGCCCACTGTAGCTGGCCGTCGTTGCCGAGGGCTGTCTCCTCGTCCTTGCCGGCGAGGTCTTCGTTGATATGGATGCCGTCGGGCTTGACGCTCTTGATAACGTTGTGGAGGCGGATCATGCGGTCGATACGGTTCTGGTTATACTGCGAGGTGCCTCCGGCGGCGGCGTAGGACCCGTTGTCGCCCAGGCCCTTGACCAGGTCGAAGCGGAAGCCGTCGACGTTATAGGCCGTCATCCAGTACTTGATTGCGTCTGTCCACTGCTGCTGTACCAGCGGGTTGTCCTGTTTCCAGTCGTTGAGTACGCTCCATTCGTGAGGCGCTGTCTTGTTGTAGAAGGGATTGGCTTCGATGGGATACATCTGGTACCAGGGGTGGCAGCCGTCGCTCTGGTTGAATACGATGTCCAGCACCACGGCGATGCCGTTCTGGTGGCAGGCCTCGACGAAGTCCTTGTAGTCTGTCGGCGAACCGTAGGCCTTGTCGGGAGCCATGTAGAAGTTCGTGTTGTAGCCCCAGCTCTGGTTGCCGTTGAATTCCATGATCGGCATAAGCTCGATTACGTTTACGCCCAGGCTCTTGAGGTATGGCAGGCGCTCGATGGCCTTGCGGACGGTACCGTTGCCGGCGGAGAAGCCGTCCATGCCGGTGAAGTCGCGCAGAAGGAGTTCGTAGATTACCAGATTGTCGTGGCTGGGGATGGTGAAGTCGGAGAACTCATAGTCGTCCATGTCGCCGCGGTAAACGCCCAGGAAGGTTCCGGCGGGCACCTTGTCCTTCGGGTAACGCGGGCGGTCGCGCCATGAGCCGTTGAGCATGCTGGCGCCGTCGTTGTACGGGTCGAGGACCAGATGCGCGTACGGGTCGCCTACCTTATACTTGTCGTCGACGATGAAGTAGTAGGGCAGCCACTGGTCGTTGGGCAGGTTCGGGATGGTGATCCAGAAGTAGCGCTGGCCTTCGTAGTCGCAGTAGTTCATCACGTTTTTCTCGAGCATCTGGTAGTCGTCCCAGGCGCCGACAATCATTACGGAGAGCTTGCCGGGGGCGGCCAGACAGAAAGTCACGGAGCCGTCGGCGTTCTTCACGGCGCCCATCCGGGGCTCGACGCCGCCGGGGTAGGGGATGTTGCCGCTCTGGTCGGGGTAGGCAATCTGGATTTCGTCGGTGCGCGTGGTGCCTCCGGCGGTGGCCGTGGCCTTTATATTATATGTGCCGGGTCCGCTGAAGGTGTACTCCTTGCTCAGGGTGGTGGTTCCGCTGGCGCTGGCGAATTCGGTGTCGTTGGCCGTCAGGCTGATGGCGGCGGCCTCGGTTGTGGTCACGGTGAAGGTCATCGTCGTCGGGGAGGCGATGATGCGGT
>USGZ01000305.1 GCA_900554265.1 uncultured Porphyromonadaceae bacterium | reverse complement strand
GGTCGCGTGGCGAGAGAGGAGTCACCATCAACGGCCTGGTTTGGATGGGCGACAAGGCTACGATGTCGCGCCGAATCCGCGAGAAGCTGGACGCCGGCTTCCGCGTGCTCAAGCTCAAGATCGGCGGCATAGCCTTCGACGACGAGTGCGGGCTCCTCGAGGCCGTACGCCGCGAGTTCTCGCCCGAGACGCTGGAAATCCGTCTGGACGCCAACGGCAGTTTCGCGCCGGCCGATGCCATGCGCTGCCTCGACCGCCTGGCGCGCTACGGCATCCACTCGATCGAGCAGCCGGTCAGGGCCGGTAAGCCCGAGCTGATGGCGCGCCTCTGCCGCCGGTCGCCCCTGCCCATAGCCCTGGACGAGGAGCTCATCGGCTGGCGCACCCGAGAGCAGGCCGAGGCGCTGGTAGGCGAAATCATGCCTGCCTATCTTATTCTCAAACCGGCGCTTATCGGCGGAACGGAGGCCGCGGAAATGTATGCCGGTATCGCCCGGCAACTCGGCATCGGCTGGTGGGCGACATCGGCGCTGGAATCGAACGTGGGTTTGAACGCCATAGCGCAATGGGTCGCGACGACCGGCAACGAAATGCCGCAGGGCCTCGGCACCGGTCAGCTCTACACCAACAACATCGCCTCGCCGCTCGAACTGCGCGGCGACAGGCTTTTCACCAATCCAGGTGTGTCCTGGGGCAAGCTTGAGCTTTCATGGCAGCGCTGAGCGACTTCCGCGACGAATTCCTCGGTCCGGGCGATTATGTCGAGGCCCGAACCTCAGGCTCGACCGGAGCGCCGAAAACAATCCGGCTGAGCAAGGTCGACATGCGCCGTTCCGCCCGCGCTAGCAACGCCGCCTTCGGCATCGGTCCTGATTCGCTGCTTGCCTGCCCGCTCAGCGCGGACTACATCGCCGGCAAGATGATGGTGATCAGGGCCCTGGAAGCCGGATGCCGTCTTGTCGAGCTCCCGGTGAGCAATACCCTCGAGCTGCCCGGCGGCCGAGTCGACCTGCTGCCGGTGGTGCCGACGCAGCTGCCATCGCTTCTTGACCTTGACAATCCCGCCGCACGCGTGCGCACGTTGCTCATCGGAGGCGGAGCGCCGTCGGCCGATGTCTGCCGCAGGCTGGAACTGGCAGGAGTGAAGGCCTGGATAAGCTACGGAATGACCGAGACCTGCAGCCACGTGGCCCTGGCGCTGGCGGCGGACCCGCGGCGGGTGTTCCGCGCCATGCCCGGCATATCCTTCGCCGTCACCGCCGACTCGCGCCTGATTGTCCGCGCCCCCGGCTTCGATTTCGGCGACCAGACCACCAACGACATCGTAGAGCTCCTGTCCGGCAGCGAGTTCCGCCTGCTCGGCCGCGCCGACAACGTAATCAACTCCGGAGGCCTTAAGCTCCATCCGGAGCAGCTGGAGCCGATATATGCCGCGGTGCTCGGACCGGAGGTGAATTTTTACACGGTAGGGGAGCCTGATTCCGAACTCGGAAGCCGCGTGGTACTGGTGGCCGAGGCTCCCGCCGATGCCGCGGAGCTGCTGGCCCGGCTGCGCGCCTCCGACATTCCCCGCCGCCTCCTGCCCAAGCGGGCCATGACCGTCGGCGTGCTGCCACGCACCCGCACAGGCAAGCTCCGCAGAATCGTGCCGGAGGAATAGACGCTGTACGGTAATTTTTTCGTAACTTTGGGGCCTAAAACACATTCGATGGAAATACTCTACGAAGACAACCATATAATAATCGTCAACAAGGCCGCCGGCGAGATAGTGCAGGGCGACAAGACAGGCGACGAGCCCCTGGTCGAGACCCTCAAGCGCTTCATAAAGGAGCGCGACTCCAAGCCCGGAAACGTGTTCATGGGCGTCGTCCACCGCCTCGACCGCCCCGTCAGCGGCGTGGTGATGTTCGCCAAGACGTCCAAGGCCCTGGCGCGCCTGAACGCCATGTTCGCCGCCGGCGATGTCCACAAGACCTACTGGGCCATAACCCGCAACCGCCCCGAGGAAACCGAGGATACCCTGAAGCATTACATCACCTTCACCGAGCGCAACAACAAGAGCTACGCCTCGCCGACGCCCAAGCCCGGCGCCAAGGAGGCCCGGCTGAGCTACCGGTTGCTGACGGCTACCGAACGCTACAATCTCATCGAGGTCAACCTTATGACCGGCCGCAAGCATCAGATACGCGTACAGCTCTCGGCCATCGGCTGCCCCGTGCGCGGCGACCTCAAGTACGGCGACAAGCGCAGCAATCCCGACGGCTCCATATCGCTCCACGCCAGGCGTATTCGCTTCGTTCACCCGGTTTCGGGAAAGGAAATCGACATTACGGCGCCCGTGCCTCAGCACGACAATCTCTGGCGCGCCCTCGAACAGCAAGCTACTCAAAATGACTGACAAAGACCTGAAAATAGTATTTTTCGGCACGCCCGAATTCGCCGTCGAGAGCCTGGAGGCTCTGCTGGCCGAGGGTTGCCGCGTCGAAGCCGTGGTGACCATGC
>USGZ01000304.1 GCA_900554265.1 uncultured Porphyromonadaceae bacterium | reverse complement strand
GACCGCATCGACCCCGTAGGCGCCTGCGTCGGCGTAAAGGGCTCCCGCATCCACGGCATCGTACGCGAGCTCCACAACGAGAACATCGACGTAATCAACTACACCACCAATACCGCGCTCTTCATCCAGCGCGCCCTCTCGCCCGCCCACATCTCCACCATCCGCCTGGACGAGGAGAACAAGAAGGCCGAGGTATTCCTCCGCCCCGAGGAAGTCTCCCTGGCCATCGGCAAGAACGGCCACAACATCAAGCTGGCCACCATGCTCACCGGCTACGAAATCGACGTTTACCGCGACACCGAGATGATCTACGAGGACGACATCTTCCTGGACGACTTCCGCGACGAAATCGACGCCTGGGTAATCGACGCCCTCAAGGACTGCGGCTGCGTGACCGCCAAGAGCGTCCTCAACACTCCGCGCGAAGTGCTGCTCGAAAAGTCGGACCTCGAGGAGAACACCATCGACGAAGTCATCGCCATCCTCAACAAGGAATACGAGGACGACGAGGAAGAACCCGCAGCCGACGGGTCCGGCAACGACTCCAACAAGTAAAAATTTCTACCCCGTTATATGCCAAAAATAAAGATAAGCAAGTTAGCAACAGACCTCAACGTTTCTCTGGGCACAGTCTACGACTTCCTGCGGAAGCGCAACATCACCATCGACGAGAGCCCCAACACCCGCGTGGAGCAGGACATCGTCGACATGCTGATGAGCGCCTTCAAAAGCGACGTTGATCTCAAGAAAAGTTCAGCGGAGATCAGCACCGAGCGCAAGGAAACCAGAGCCCGCGGCAACGAGCGCCAGACTCCGGCCGCCAAAACCGCCGAGGCGCCGGCCGAACTGCCTCAGAACGGTCCGCGCATCCTCGGTAAGCTGGAACTGGACTCGCGGGGTATGCCCGTGGTGAAGAAAGCCGAACCGGAAGCCCCCAAGGCCGCCGAACCGGCTCCCGCACCAAAACCCGCACCGGCACCGGCACAGGAAGCTCCCAGGCCCGAGGCTCCGGCTCCCAGGCCCGAGGCACCCAAGGCGGCTCCCGCTCCCGCAAAGCCCGAAGCGCCCAAACCCGAGACTCCCGCTCCCAAACCCGAAGCCCCGAAAGCAGCTCCCGCTCCTGCAAAGCCCGAAACTCACAAGCCCGAGGCGCCGGCTCCCGTACCGGAGACACCGAAGGCGGCTCCAGCTCCCGCAAAGCCCGGACAGCCCACGACCGAAACCACGGCTCCCAAAGCCGAGGCTCCGAAGGCCGAGGCGCACGAAGCCGCGCCCGCACCTGAAAAGCCCGCGGAAAAGGCTCCCGAAGCCACCGCTCCGGCAGAACCCGAAGTATTCCGCCTCAACAGCACCCCCGCGGCGCCTTCGCTGAACATAGTAGGCAAAATCGACCTGGACGCCCTCAACCAGAGCATGCGTCCCAAGAAGAAAGGCAAGGACGACCGCCGCGGCGGACGCCCCGGACAGCCCGGCCAGGGCGCACAGGGCGCCGACGCCGACCGCAAGAAGCGGCGCCGCATCACAGGCAAGGAGAAGGTCGATATCGAAAAGGTAGGCCGCACGGCTTCCGACAATCCTTCCGGCCGCGGCCGCGACAACAACGGCGGCAACGGCGGCAACAACGGCCGTAACGGCGGTCCCGGCAACAACGGCGGCAACCGCAACAACGGAGCCAACGGCAACCGCAACGGCGGACGCAACCAGAATCCCGCACAGGGCCGCGGCAACAACGACCGCCGCCGTCCCGCTCCCCAGCCCGAAGTCAGCGAGGAGGACGTACAGAAGCAGGTCAAGGAAACCCTCGCGCGCCTCACCGCAAAGGACAAGAAGCTCAAGAGCGGCGTAAAGTGGCGCAAGGAGAAGCGCGAGGCGATCGCCAGCCGCGAGAACGAGGCCCGGCGCGCCGAGGAGGCCGAAAGCAAGGTCCTCAAGATTACCGAGTTCGTTTCCGCAAACGAGCTGGCAATCATGATGGACGTACCGGTCAACAACGTAATCGCAACCTGCATGAGCCTGGGCGAGATGGTGTCCATCAACCAGCGCCTGGATGCCGAGACAATCAATATCGTGGCCGAGGAATTCGGCTTCACCACCGAATACGTCTCCGCCGAAGTCGCCGACGCCATCCATGAGGAGGAGGACCGCGAGGAAGACCTCGAGAGCCGTCCGCCTATCGTTACCGTCATGGGCCACGTCGACCACGGCAAGACCTCGCTGCTCGATGCCATTCGTCATTCGGGCGTGCAGCAGGCCGAGGCCGGTGGCATCACGCAGGCCATCGGCGCATCCGTGGTCTGGATCAACGGCAATCAGATCACCTTCATCGACACCCCGGGCCACGAGGCGTTTACCGCCATGCGCGCGCGTGGTGCGCAGGTCACCGATATCATCGTCCTGGTCGTCGCTGCCGATGACGGCATCATGCCGCAGACCATCGAGGCCATCGATCACGCCAAGGCAGCCGATGTCCCCATCGTCGTGGCCATTAACAAGATCGATAAGCCG
>USGZ01000303.1 GCA_900554265.1 uncultured Porphyromonadaceae bacterium | reverse complement strand
AGCTGCCAAAAGACTCTGCGCTTCAGCTGCCAAATCCTGCCCGGCAGCTTCGGTTGTCGAAATGTCCTGCTCCGGCTCGAGGTCCTGAGGCTCGACCTCGTCCCATTCGCCGATGTAGTTGTAGCCGCCGGAGTAGTAGCCGTAGTAGCTATCGTCGCCGCCGCTCTCGCCATTGCTCTCAGTAAGCATTGAGGTCCACGGTATAGTAATATTCAGCGTCGCGCCCTCATCATCGGTCAGTTCGAGGAGGCCCCCTTCCGGAGGGGCCGCCCCGGCGCCCCCGAACTCAGCCCATGCCGCGCGTTGGCCGAAATCTGCCAGTTCGCCGGTCAGCTGCAGCGTCTTCCATTCCGAAGCGGAGACTCGGTAAGTGATAACCATGCCGGCCTTGCGGTAGGTGACCTCTGTATCGGCCTCAAGCGCGGCCAGGGCTTCGACTGCTGTCCAGAAGGTGTAATAGCCCGTGGCCTTCGGGTCTCCGCAGAGCTCGTTGATATTGACGATTGAAGGCGTCTCGCTTTTGTTGTCGCTGTCGGGACCGGCCTCAAGTACTCTCAGTTCGCCGTCGTTCCACCAGTAGCCCTTGCTGTCCGACGTGCATATGTAAATCTTGTTGCTTTCCGGTATAGCACCCTCTTCGCTGAAACTGCCGTAAAGCGCTTGGTCAGCCCATACGGGGTAGTACTTGAAGTTCCCTTTGTTTAGTAATGCCTCCCCGTTTGCGATAATCCAGTTGGAGCTGACATCTGCAATCCCGGTGGGCTGCGACCCTCCGGCCTGTAATCCATTCCCGGCCCTCTCCATGTATTTCGACCCCGATTGCAACGGATGCGTGACTTGATGCCACTCTTCGGCGTTGATTACGTCTGAATTGCTGACAGCGAGCACAAATCGCCTGGTGTATTCATTGTAAGCCAGCAGACAGCCTGCATCCGTCGCCTTGTGGAGTGAGATAGCGTCTTCCACTTTAATCGGTCTGACCCAGGCATGGAATTCCTTCACGTCTCCGATTCCTGGCGGCAGATTCTCTTTCTTGATATAGCCATCGTCATCGAGCACCGCCAGGCCTCCGGCAGAATCAATGTCGTTGATTATTTCGTCCACCCTATCATCCAGACTGTTGACTGCCGTTTGCAATCTGTCTGCGGCTATCTTTGCATTGTCAGCTCTGCTTTGGGCTGCCGACGCATCATTTACGCCTTTTTGCGCCAGACGCTCGATGTTGGCTCCGTACTGCTCGGCGGTCTCGATTTTTAATTCCAGATCATCAGCCTTTCTCTCGAGGTCACTGACTCTTCGGCCTTGTTGCGTTTGCGTCTGCTGCAGTTGTTCTATCTTTGAGGCATGCTGCGTGGCGCTTGCTTGCAGTCCCTGCAGTGCCGTATCGGCTGCCTGCTTGTTGGCGCTGATGCTGGCGGCAAGGGTTGCCTGCTGCGTCTCTATGCTGCTGATTTCGGTATCGTGGCCGTCGACCCGCTTTTCGAGCGCCGCATGGTCCGCTTCGAGCGTAACCAAATCTTCTTGCAGCGTTTCGACCTTCTCGTTGTCTACGACTATCTCGTAAAGCTTGTTAAGCGGTTTGCAGACCCATTCCCCGCCTATCCCGACATACATCCGGTATAGCGCTTTTCCCGCTTGCGCCGTCAGCCCCAGGTCGCTGATATCCTGCTCGCTTGCCGGTACGCCGGCAAACCATCCGTCATGGGGTTGTGGATAAGCCTGGCTTAGATGCGCCAAACTCGCAAACAGACCTTTGTTCGCGCCTTTGATGTTCTTCGCTTCGAGCCATCCTTCGACCTTGAGGTTCTTCTTGACGTTCGCATTACCCTGAATAGTCGCATTGCCGCCGACGGCGACATGGCGCCCTATCGTCGCATTGCCCTCGATTTCATTATTCTTTATCTGACTCATACTAAAAGTTGTTTGCTTAAGTCTGACATTATTGAGGATAATTCGCCCTGGCCTATGCTGGCCAGCACAAGAGAGGCTATTTCGTAGACTGCCGACATATAGCAACGCTCCGGTATCTCTATTCCGCCATACTCATCTATCTTCGGCATCGGCAGATAGACGGCCTGCTCTACCGTCGCGCTCTCGTCCTTGCAGGAGAACAACTCCAGCGCGCGCCCCTCGGCGCGGCTCACTATCGCCACAACCGGCTTCTGCGGATTGCCTCGCAGGCCCTTATAGCGCGAGAACTGCACCTGGTACTGCGGGTCGCCGGCCGTGATGGGCTCGTTGACAGGCCGCTCCCAGTCGCTCATCTTGAATATCAGCAGGCGCATGAAGTCGTCCGGCAGCAATATCCAGCCGGTGCAGATGATGGATCTGGACGGCGACGGCCGGGAGGAGGCACTGGCCTTCTTCCGCCAGAGCGATGGGGAAAAGCCCCTGAAAATTTATGTATTTACCGACAATGGCAACAGCTATACCCAGACGGCGGTCATCGAGGGCAGCGGCCTTGCGGTCTACAGCATTGCCTACAGCGACATGAACGGCGACGGCCGCATGG
>USGZ01000302.1 GCA_900554265.1 uncultured Porphyromonadaceae bacterium | reverse complement strand
GGAACAGGTCTGGTGATGGGTGTGTACCTTACGGTGATGGCCGTACTTACGGGCATCATGCAGAGCGTGCCTGTTGCCTCTATAGTGGTCTGGGCCATGACCCTGGGCACTCCCGTGGTGCTCTACTTCCTGCTGCGGCGGAGCTATGCCGAGGCGGATTTCCGGGCACCCTTCTCGGAGATGTGGACCGAAGGTATCGCCGTGTTCTTCCTTGGCGCCGCCATCCAGGGCGTGGTAATCTACCTGGGTCTGCGTTACCTGGTGCCGGACTATATAGCCGATTCGATGAACACCACTCTGGAGGTGCTGTCGGGCCAGAATACCGAGGCCGCGGCTCAGCTTGCCGCCAATCTCCAGCGGCTCAAGGAAATGAACGTACTTCCGTCGGCGGCCGACGTAACGGCGCAGATAATGAGCATGAACATAATCCTCGGGGCATTCCTGTCGCTCATCGACTGCTCCGTGCTGTTCTCGCGCTACCGCTCCGAGGCGCGCCGCGAGCGCTACCGCCGCAGCATCCAAAACAAGGAACAATGACAGATAAAGATACAGAAAAGGAGAGCAGGGACCTCTCGATAGTCATCCCGCTGTACAACGAGGACGAGTCGCTGCCGGAGCTGCACGCGTGGATAACGCGCGTGCTCGCGGACCGCGACCTCTCGTACGAGATAATCTTCGTCGACGACGGCTCGACGGACCGTTCGTGGGAAGTGGTGCGCAAGCTCCGCGCAGGCGACCCTGAGCACGTGCGGGGCGCCTCCTTCCGCCGCAACTACGGCAAGAGCCCGGCGCTGAACACGGGCTTCCGCATGGCCCGCGGCAAGGTCGTGATCACCATGGACGCCGACCTCCAGGACAGTCCCGACGAAATACCCGAACTCTACCGCATGATCACCGAGGACGGCTACGACCTGGTATCCGGCTACAAGAAGAAACGCTACGACCCGCTGAGCAAGACCATCCCGACCAAGCTCTTCAACGCCACGGCGCGCAAGGTCAGCGGCATCCGCAATCTCCACGACTTCAACTGCGGCCTGAAGGCTTACCGCGGCGAGGTGGTTCGCCATATCGAGGTATACGGCGACATGCACCGTTACATCCCCTACCTGGCCAAGCTCGCCGGTTTCGAGAAAATCGGCGAGAAGGTTGTCCACCACCAGGCGCGCAAGTACGGTCACACCAAGTTCGGCCTCGACCGCTTCGTCAACGGCTACCTGGACCTGGCCACGCTCTGGTTCACGGGCCGATTCGGCAAGAAGCCGATGCATTTCTTCGGGCTTCTCGGCAGCCTGATGTTCTTCCTGGGGCTGATAGCCGTTGCCGCCGTAGGGATTCTGAAGCTCTACTACATGCACAGCGGCCACAGCTACATCCTGGTCACCGATTCGCCGTACTTTTACCTGTCGCTGGTGATGATGGTGCTGGGCACGCAGCTCTTCCTGGCGGGATTCGTTGGCGAGCTCGTGGTCCGCAACTCGCCAAAGCGCAACGAGTACGAAATCCGCGATACAATCGACGATGTCGAAAACCCCGAAAGCGCGAAACCTTGAGACTCAGGATTAAAATACTGCCGATGCTGGCGCCGCTGCTTTTGGGCGCCCTTGCCGCCTGCAATACCGGAGGCTGCTACGACAACGGTAGCGCCATCCCGCTGGCGAGCTACAAGTCCGCCGCCACGGGGCAGCCCGTGAGCGTGACCAGCCTCGAAATCCGCGGCATCGGCGCTCCGGACGACTCGCTGCTGGTAGGCTCTCACCAGAGCGCCCAGCAGGTATGGCTGCCGATGCGCTCGACGGCCACGACCACCTCCTGGTGCTTTCACTACACCATCCCGGCCATCGAGGACCCGGCGTGGAACGACACCCTTACGTTCAATTATCAGACGCTGCCGCGCTTCGTCTCGGACGAGTGCGGTGCGATGTACTTCTACCGCATCACCGAGTACTCCTACACCACTCATATGATTGACTCCGTGGCCGTCGTGGACTCGCTGATAACGAACGTTGACATTCCTCAGATCGAAATCTACCTCAGGGAGCTTCAGGCGGAGCCAGACGAACCAGATGAGCCCGAAAATCCCGAGGAGCCCGACATTCCCGGCGGGGAGGCCGGCGGCGAATGAGGCGGCTGGTGCTGATATTGCTGCTGGCGCTGAGCCTTCTGCCGGCGCTGGCGCAGCGGCGCGTGTCGCCGGTGAATACGGCGGCGGCCATGACGCAGAGCGTCAACGAGACCGCCACCGATACCGCACGAATCAACGAGAAGCGGCGTCAGAACTCGATATCCTACGTCGACGACCGCGGCATAACCATGTACCTGGACACGATAACCAACACCGAGTGGACGGACTCGACGGTGATGAAGCGCGTGCCGCCGATGCAGTATCCGCTCTGGCACGCGCTGAGCGTCGGGCTCGACGTCTGGGACCCGCTGATGCGCGTCTTCGGCCAGGAGCACGGACTTGTCGGCGCCTGGGCCGAAGTAAGCCTGCACAACCGCTACAAGCCAGTTGTCGAGATGGGTCTGG
>USGZ01000301.1 GCA_900554265.1 uncultured Porphyromonadaceae bacterium | reverse complement strand
GGGCCGTGGGGTGGAACTGGATGAACTCCATGTCCTTGACGGTGCCTTTGGCGCGGTAGACCATGGCGATGCCGTCGCCGGTGGCCACGAGCGGATTGGTCGTGGTCTGATAGACGGCTCCGACGCCTCCGGTGGCTATCAGGGTGATGCGCGAGAGGAAGGTGTCGACGTTGCCGGTCTGAGTGTCGAGCACATAGGCGCCGTAACAGGTGATGTCCGGTGTGCGGCGGGTGACGATCTTGCCCAGATGGTGCTGAGTGATGATCTCGATGGCGAAATGATGCTCGAAAATGTCGATGTCGGGGTTGGATCTGACAGCCTTGATGAGCGACTGCTGAATCTCGAAACCGGTGTTGTCGGCATGGTGGAGGATGCGGAACTCCGAGTGGCCCCCCTCGCGGTGGAGGTCGAAAGTGCCGTCTTCCTTCTTGTCGAAGTCGACGCCCCAGCGGATCAGCTCGCGGATCTGCTCAGGAGCGCCGGTGACAACCTTACGGACGGCCTCAGGATCGCTGAGCCAGTCGCCGGCGATCATCGTGTCGTTGATATGCTTTTCGAAATCGTCGACCTCAAGATTGGTGACGGAAGCCACGCCGCCCTGGGCGAGCGCTGTATTGGCTTCATCGAGAGTGGTCTTGCAGATGAGGGCCACTTTGCCCTTTGATGCTACCTTAAGGGCAAAACTCATGCCGGCTATGCCTGAGCCGATCACAAGGAAATCATATTTGCGTGTCATGGCATCTGAATTGGTTGGTTCTATTTGATTGCAGCCAGGCCACCCTGGGCGGTCTCTTTGTAGATCGACGGCAGGTCGTGGCCGGTCTGCTTCATCACCTCGACAATGCGGTCGAAGCTGACGGAGTGGCGTCCGTCGGAAAACGAGGCGTAGAGGTTGCTGTCGAGGGCACGGGCGGCGGCGTAGGCGTTGCGCTCGATGCAGGGGATCTGCACGAGGCCGCAGACGGGGTCGCAGGTCAGGCCGAGGTGATGCTCCAGGCCCATTTCGGCCGAGTACTCAATCTGGGCCACGGTGCCTCCGAAAAGCTGCGAGGCGGCAGCGGCGGCCATGGCGCAGGCCACGCCGACTTCGCCCTGACAGCCCACTTCGGCGCCGGATACGGAGGCGTTCTCCTTGACGACGTTGCCGAAGAGTCCGGCCGTGGCCAGGGCGCGCAGGATGCGCTGCTCGCTGAATCCTTTCGAGGTATAGAGATGGTAGAGCACGCCGGGCAACACGCCGCATGAGCCGCAGGTAGGCGCCGTGACGATTTTGCCGCCGGCGGCGTTTTCCTCGCTGACGGCCAGGGCATAGGCATAGACCAGGCCGCGGCTCTTGAGACTCTTGTTGTAGCCCTCGGCGTGGACGTAGTAGCTCACTGCCTTGCGGCGCACGCCCAGGCCTCCGGGCAGCACGCCCTCGGCCTCAATGCCGCGCTCGACGGCTTCCTTCATCACCGTCCATACCTGGCGGAGGTAGTCCCAGATTTCGGGGCCCTCGCATTTCTCGACGTACTCCCAGTAGGATGTGCCCTCGCGCTCGCATTCCTCGAGGATGTCGGAGATGCGGGTCAGGGGGTAGATGTCCTCGCCGGTGGGGCGGGTGCCGCCTTCCTCGACGATGTCGCCGCCTCCGATGGAGTAGACAGTCCACTTGTTGCGTTCGCGGCCCTCGGCGTCGTAGGCGCGGAAGGTCATGCCGTTGGTGTGTAAGGGCAGGAGGGTGTCGGGTTCCCAGACGATTTCAGTTGGGCAGAGCGGCTCGAGGACGTCGAGGATGGCCTTGTCGGTGAGGTGGCCGCGGCCGGTGGCTGCCAGCGACCCGTAGAGGGTCACCGAGCAGCGGGCGGCGTAGTCCCTGACGCGGTCGGAGAAAATCTCGGCGGCCTTGCGCGGTCCCATGGTGTGCGACGACGAGGGGCCCAGGCCGATTTTATAGAGTTGGCGGAGCGACTGCATCGGAGCGGCTTAGAGGTTTTCCTGTTCGACGCCGAGCGATACTTCGGCTTCGGTTTCGGCGGCTTTCTGCGAGCCGAATGTCTCCTTGATAATCCAGACGCAGACGGCGCCCAGGGCGAGGAGGAAGCCGGAAACGGTGAGCATCCCGACGGTGAGGGGTGCTCCGTTGGCGGCGGCGGGGAAGAAGTGGAGGATGAGACCGCCGCAGAGTGCTGCGACAATCTGGGGCACGGTGATGGTGCAGTTGAACAGGCCAAGGTAGGTGCCGATGTTGCCGCCGGAGAGGGCGTTGGTAAGAATCGTGAAGGGGAAGGCGAGCATGGCGGCCCAGGCGCAGCCCATCAGCGCGTAGCTCGCGAAGAGCAGGTACTGGTTATGGATGAACATCACCGAAGCGAAGCCCACGGCGCCGATGAGGAGGCTCAGCGAGTAGCCGAGCTTGCGGCGCTTGACGTTGGCGATTACGATTGCCCAAAGCACGGCTGCTATGCCCTGTACGGCCAGCAGAAGGCCGTTCCAGTCGCCGGCGCTCTGGTACTGGGGCGTGGCGGGGTTGAGGACGGTTGCGTAGTTGAGGGAT
>USGZ01000300.1 GCA_900554265.1 uncultured Porphyromonadaceae bacterium | reverse complement strand
GTCTCTCGCCGGACGACTACGGCCAGCGCTACCGTCAGCGCGGCGTCTACAACTACCGCGACACCGTGGCCACTCCCGCCGCTGTGCCGGAGCGTCCCGACTCGGGAGCCGCCGCCCAGACCGGCCCCGACGGCAACGAGGAATAAACCGCTTCATAAGGCTATGCGACGCATACTCGCCCGCAGGGCAATTCTTCCGGACGGAAGGCAGCTCGCCATGGCTCTGGTTACGCAGACAGACCCGGCGCACTACCTCGTCGAGCCTTTCCGCCGCGAGACCGCCGCAACTTCCTACACTTCCGAGCCACTGGTTCTGCCGGCGGATGCGGAAATCGAGATAAAAACAGAAGATACTGCGGAAAAATTGCTAATTTTGTAAGACGTAATCAGCATACACTAACTATGAACTATGCCATAATAGCCGCCGGCGAAGGCTCGCGACTGGTGCAGGAAGGCGTAAAGCTTCCCAAACCCCTTGTAAACCTCTGCGGCAAACCTATGATCAGACGCCTTATCGACATCATGCTTTCGTGCAACGCCGAGAGCCTGAGCATTATCGTCAACGAGCAGATGACGGAAGTTCGCGAGTATCTCGAGAGTCTCGAGCTCCCCGTGCCCTTCGACCTGACGGTCAAGTCGACTCCCAGCTCGATGCACAGCTTCTACGAGGTAAGCCGCGGTTTCAGCGACGGCAAGTTCGTGCTCACCACCGTCGACACCATCTTCCGCCCCGAGGATTTCCGGCGCTATGTCGAAGCCTTCGAGGCCGACGACCGCGCCGACGGATACATGGCCGTGACCTCATTCATCGACGACGAGAAACCCCTGTACATCGACGTTGACGCAGACATGGACATCACCGCCTTCCGCGACCGGAGCTTCCCCGGCGTGAAGTACATCTCCGGCGGCATCTACGGCCTGCGGCCCTCGGCTCTGAAGGTCCTGGCCGACTGCATGGACCGCGGCGTAAGCCGTATGCGCAACTACCAGCGCGCCCTCGTCGACGCCGGGCTGCGCCTGAAGGCATACCCCTTCCCGAAAATCATCGACGTAGACCACGCCAGCGACATCGCGACGGCCGAGGCATTCCTCAGCTGAGGCGCCACCCCACAGAAAATTCAAAATCTACACCATAAAGAAACATGGCAGAAATCAACATAGCCGGCATCATGAGGGCCGGAGCGTTCTCGCCCAACCATATCGGCAACGACGCGGCAATCTTCAATCTGGTAGCTGACCAGCTCCGCAAACGCGGATGCTCGCTGACCACCTACAACGAGGAACAGCTCATCGCCGGCGACGTAAAGGAGCGCTATATCGTAAACATGTGCCGCGAGCAGCGTTCCATCGCCAAACTCCAGGAGTTCGAGGACGAAGGCTGCCTGGTCATCAACTCCGGCTACGGCATCGAGAACTGCACCCGCGAGCGCATGACCCGCATCCTCGTGGGCAGCGGCATCCCCTACCCCGAGAGCATCATCGTCAATACCGACGAGGGCGTGCGCGAGTCGCTCACCCGCATGAAGATGGACCGCTGCTGGATAAAGCGCGGCGATTTCCACGCCATGCACAAGGAGGACGTGAGCTACGTCCGCCATCCCGAGGAGGCTCAGGAAGTGCTCCAGGAATACTTCCTGCGCGGCATCAAGCGCGCCGTAATCAACCGCCACCTCGAGGGCGACCTCATCAAGTTCTACGGCGTCCGCGACTCGCCATTCTTCTACTGGTTCTACCCCTTCGACTCGGGCCACAGCAAGTACGGCCACGAAGCCATCAACGGCCATTCCCAGGGCCTGCCCTTCGACAAGAACAAGCTCAGGGAAATCTGCCAGAAGGCTTCCGAGGTGCTGGACGTGGTGGTCTACGGCGGCGACTGCATCGTGTCCACTACCGGCGACATCCGCATCATCGACTTCAACGACTGGCCCAGCTTCGCCCCCTGCCGCAACGAGGCAGCACCCCAGATCGCCCGCGCAATCATGAGCGCCATCAAAGCGCATCAAATGAAAAGCTAAACCCATCGAAATGACCAATTCAGAAAAGAATAGCTCCGGAAAGTCCTCGGACATGACGGCGCAGGAGGAAAAGCATACCTCCTACCGCGACTCGCTCAAGTCAATGGACACCGAGGAGCACATCGACCTTGCCTTCTACCGCCCCATCGGCTATGCCTGGGCCTGTCTGGCAAAAAAGCTCGGAGTGACTCCCAACGCAATCACCATCTCCTCGATTTTCATCGGCTTAGGCGCCGGCGTGGCTTTCTATTTCCCCGAACTGTGGATCAACGTTATCGGCATGCTGCTTCTCATCTGGGCAAACTCATTCGACAGCGCCGACGGCCAGCTCGCCCGCATGACCAAGCAGTACTCGCGCCTGGGCCGAATACTCGACGGCCTCTCCGGCGATTTCTGGTTCGCCGCCATCTACATCGCCATCTGCCTGCGCGAGAACATGACCTCCGACTTCTTCATGGCCCACAAGTGGGTGATCTGGGTCATGGCCGTGCTCACCGGCCTGTGCCACGCCAAGCAGGCTGC
>USGZ01000299.1 GCA_900554265.1 uncultured Porphyromonadaceae bacterium | reverse complement strand
TGGCGGGCGCGACGACCATGGCATCGGCCCAGAGTCCGAGGTCGACGTGAGAGTGCCACTCGCCGGTGTTGGCGGTGAAGAAGCGGCTGATCACCGGCTTCTGAGACAGCGACGAAAGCGTTACGGGAGTGATGAACTCCAGGGCCGCGGGCGTTGCCACGACCTGTACTTCCGCTCCCGCCTTAACAAACAGCCGGAGCAGCATCACGCTCTTGTAAGCCGCGATACCGCCCGTGATTCCAAGGATTATATGTTTCCCTGCCAGGGGTGAGTCTGTCATTTCTTACTTCGTAGACGGATTCGTGTGAATGCGTTCTTGGTGCTCTGGGCGAAGTCGCCCTGCATTATCCAGCTGTAGTAGCCGGGGTCCTGGGCGAGTACCTTCTCGGCCGGCTGTCCTTTGTATTTCCCGAAGTTGATGATCTCGCGGTTCTGGTCGTCGTAGATCAGACGTCCCATCAGGTCGACGTTGCGGTTGTTCGAGGCGAACTCGCTCAGGGTCTTGACGTCGTCCGGCACGTCGCCGTATTTCTCCAGCTGGGCCAGCAGCACTTCCATGGTGGCGCGGGTATCGCCGAGGGCGCTGTGGGCGTCCTCGAGGTTCTTGTCGCAATAGAAGCGGTAGGCTGCCGAGAGGTTGCGCGGCTCCTTCTTGTGGTAGATGGTCTGCACGTCGATAAAGCGGGCGCGGGAGAAATCGAAGTCGACCCCGACGCGCGCGAATTCCTGGTCCAGCAGGGGGATGTCGAAGCGGTTGCTGTTGAAGCCGGCGATATCGCAGCCTTCCATGTATTTGCTCAGCGAGTGTGCGATCTGGCGGAAAGTAGGTTCGCCGGCTACGTCCTGGTCGGTGATGTGGTGTACGGCGGTCGATTCCTCGGGAATGTGCATTTCGGGGTTGACGCGACGTGTGCGCTCGGTGAAAGTTCCGTCGGGCATGAGCTTGATGACGGAAATTTCGACGATGCGGTCTTTGGTGATGTTCGTGCCGGTAGTCTCCAGGTCGAAGAAAACCAAAGGACGGGTGAGCTTGAGTCTCATATCAGAATTCGCTGACGGTTATGGGAGCCAGGAGCATGAGCAGCTCGGTGTTGTCGGGTTCCTCGGAGGGACGGAAGATGCCGGGACGGCTGGCGTCGCCGAGGTTCACGATTATCTCGTTGCCCTTGAGTGTGCCGAGGATTTCGGCAAGGCAGGAGGCGTTGAAGCCTATGGTAAGTTCGTTGCCGGAGTAGTTGCAGGGAATCTGCTCGCGGGCGCTGGTGCAGAGGCTCGGGTCGTTGCTCTTGAGAAGTATCTTCTCCGGAGTCATGCGGAACTTCTCCAGGCTGGCGCCGCCCTCGACGAAAAGACCCACGCGGCGCACGGCGTTCAGGAAAGCCATGCGCTCTACCGTCAGGATATTGGTATTGTTCTTAGGCAGAACACGGTTATACTCGGGATATACGCCGTTGAGGAGCGTGCACTGGAAGGTGTAGTGCTCGCTCTCGAAGATGGCGCTGCGGCTGTTGATGGTCAGGGTGAGGCTTTCCTCCTTGGCGAACACGTTCCTGATGATGTTCGAGGGCTTGGGAGGCAGGACGCAGCGGCAGGTGACGCCGGGAGCTGTGCGGCGGTCGACGTACTTCACCAGCTTGCGGGTGTCGGTGGCCACGTATGTAACGCTTTCGGGATTGATGTCCAGAAGCACGCCCTGCATGATCTGGCGGTACTCGTCGACACTGCAGGCGAACATGGTGTTCTCCAGACCTTCGATGAGCTGGCTGGTGGCCAGGCTGAACGACAGGGGATTCTCCTGGTCGTCGTTCTTGAACACGGGGTACTGTTCGGGAGTGATGCCTACGTAGGAGTAATGACCCGAAGGATAGCTGAGCTGCACTTCCAGAGTCTCCTCGTTGACGCTTACCTCGACGCCCTGGTCGGGGAGTTCCTTGAGGAGGTCTACGAGCCGGCGGGCGCCGAGACAGACGCTGCCGTTGCCCTTGCCGTCGGCTACCTCGAGACGGGCCGTCAGTGCGTTCTCCACGTCGGAACCGGTTATCGTCAGCATATTGCCATCCAGCGTAATCAGGAAATTGTCCAGAATCATCAACGCGTTCTTGGTATTGATGACCTTGCATACCGCCGATGCGGCATTGTAGAATTCCTTGCTCGAAACTTTGAATTTCATGATTGTATGTCGTGTACTTTTGTTTGTCTTTTTTCGCGTTCCCGGGTCCGGGATGCCGGACTATATATGCCCGTTCGCCCGGGAGTATATTAATTCGCAAATTTACACATTATTTTTGTAATCCGCAAAGAAAATCTCACCCCGCGGCTTGAAAAATTGAACGGGAAGCGCCGCGCGGGCAAAAATCTTCAGACTCGTCCAGCCAGTCTGATTCGCGATTTTCGTATATCCGGATTTTTGCGTACTTTTGCGGAATATTATCAGTTTAAGAAATGAACAAGGGCATACGTGCTATCATAATCACCCTGGCAGCCGGCATCGCCGGACTCAACGCCGCGGCACTGGACCTGCCGGTCAAGACCGTCGACGG
>USGZ01000298.1 GCA_900554265.1 uncultured Porphyromonadaceae bacterium | reverse complement strand
AACCAGGAAGATGGTGATGAGGATGAACACTATCCAGCCGCCGGTCTCGGCGTACTTGCCCGCCCATGAGGTCAGGCTCGAGTAGTCGAAGTTGTTGTTTTTGACGAAGGGTATGGTCGTCTGCGGACTCTTGACACTCTGGCCCTCGTAGAGCACTTCCTCGACGCGGTTGGTCTCAGCGTCGATTACCTCGTTGTTCTCGACTATCACCATCGAGGGGTTCAGGTACATCGTCAGCCCGACTATGAGGCCGATGGACACCTGCCCCACTATCTTGTATTTGCCCTTGATGCCGTCCTTGTTGCGCTCGCGGAATTTCTTGTAGTCGTCGATGAAGCCTATGGCTCCGAGCCATATAGTGGCCAGCAGCATCAGCAGCATGTAGACGCTGCCCAGATTGCCTACCAGCAGGCAGGGAACAAGGATGGAGATGATGATTATGATGCCGCCCATGGTCGGCGTGCCCTTCTTCTGCTTCTGGCCCTCGAGGTCCAGGTCGCGGATGGTCTCGCCAATCTGCATTTTCTGCAGTCGCCCGATAATCGAGCGACCCACGAAAATCGCCACCAGCAGGGCCATGACCAGAGCCACACCGGAGCGGAACGTTATGTACGACATCAGTCGGGCGCCCGGGATGGCGCTGTCGTGTAGATATTGGAAGAGTGTGTATAGCATCTTTTTATCTGTTTGTGCGTGCGGCCAGGGCGGCGCGGGCCTCCTCGCGGTCGTCGAAGTGTGTGGCCGTAGTGCCCGTTATCTGTTCGGTTTCGTGGCCTTTGCCGGCGATAAGGACGACGTCGCCGGGACGCGCGGCGAGTATGGTCTCCAGGATGGCGCGGTGCCGGTCCGGAATCACCGTTGCCGCGCTCCGGCGCTCGCTGCCCAGGCCCGCGAGCATGTCGCCGATTATGGCCATGGGGTCCTCGCTGCGCGGATTGTCCGAGGTCAGCACCAGGTGGTCGCAGCGACTGTCGGCGGCGGCGGCCATAAGGGGACGCTTGCCGGCGTCGCGGTCGCCGCCGGCGCCGCAGATGCAGTAGACCTCGCTGCCTTCAGGAGCGGTCTCGGCTATGGTGTCCAGCACGTTGGCCAGGGCGTCCGGAGTATGGGCGAAGTCGACGATGGCCGTAACGCCGTCGTCGCTGCGGAAGGGCTGGAAGCGTCCCGCTACGGGCTGCAGCGCGCTCATGGCCCGCAGCACGTCCTCGCGCGGCCAGCCAAGGAGCATTGCCGCACCGTAGACCGCCGCCAGGTTCGAGGCGTTGAAGCGGCCTGTGAAGCGGGTCTCGACCTCGCGGCCCCCGAAATCGAGGGTCATGCCGTCCAGACGGTCCTCGACGGGCAGCACGGCGTAATCGGCCAGCCCGCGGATGGAGTACGTGGCCTTGCGGGCTCGGGTGTTCTGCACCATCACGGCGCCGTTGCGGTCGTCGGCGTTGACAAGGGCGAAGGCATCGGGTCCCAGGCCGTCGAAGAAACTCTTCTTGGCCTTGAGATAGGCTTCTACGGTCTTATGGTAATCCAGGTGGTCGCGCGTCAGGTTGGTGAATATGCCGCCGGCGAAGTTGAGTCCGGCGATGCGGTGCTGGTCGGCGGCGTGGCTGCTGACCTCCATGGCCGCGAAGGTGCAGCCGGCGTCGGCCATCTGCCGCAGAAGCGCGTTCAGCACCAGCGGATGCGGCGTAGTGTGGTCCGCAGGCGTACACTGGCCGTCGACGTAGTTGGCCACGGTAGAAATAAGGCCGGCCTTCATCCCCAGCAAGCGCGCCAGCTCGTAGAGCAGCGTCGCCGTGGTGGTCTTGCCGTTGGTGCCGGTGACGCCGACAAGCGTCAGCTCGTCCGACGGGTCGCCGTACCAGCGCGAGGCCAGGCGCCCCAGGGCGTCGCGGCTGTCGGCCACTCGGACCCACAGCACATCGCCCGCCGCATCGGCCGGAATATCCTCGGCCACCACTACGGCGGCTCCCGCACGCAGCGCCTGCGGGATATACTTGTGCCCGTCGGAGGCCACGCCGCGGACGGCCACGAAAACGCCGCCGGGAACCACGGCCCGCGAATCGTCCGTCAGGCCGGCGGCTTCGGCAGTCGGAGCCGCGCCGCGCGTTTCGGCCGGGCGCACGGCGTCGAGCAGCGCCTCCAGGTCGGGATGATATGTCTTTTGTGTATCTGCCAATTTGATATCAGTTTAAGTTCTTGAGAGTTAAATGTACGCGAGTGCCGGGCGAAGCCTCTGTTCCCGCCTCGGGAGTCTGGGCGTCGACAAATCCAAGACCCTCGAAATCGACGGAATATCCCGCACCCTCGAGTGTCGCCAGGGCCTCGCGGAAACTTATGCCGCGGACGTCCGGGACCTGGCCGGCGGGATAGCCGGAGGCCGGTCGGGTGAAGGTGCGCACCTGGCCGGCACGCAGCGTCTGATGCAGGGCTGCACGTCGACCGGCATCAAAGCTGGTGTGAACCAGCGGTGCTTCGGGAGCGGTCCGGCTGGCGACGGGTTCGAAGTCCATGCCCTCGTCGAGCATGCCGCGGGCATACATCTTCAGGGCCACGTTCTTGAGCACAGTGCCC
>USGZ01000297.1 GCA_900554265.1 uncultured Porphyromonadaceae bacterium | reverse complement strand
GGCCATAGTCGACTCCGCCGGTACGGACACCATGGCCCGGATAAGGCGAGTAAGCGGCGGAATCAAGCTGTGGAACTTCATCCGCTCGGGCGAAATCGTGGTGGATTACGCGATGGTCGACGGCGTCGACGTCCACATCTGGCGCGAGGACTCAGCCGCGCCGCTCAACATCCAGCCCGTGCTCGACCATCTGCGCAGCGACCGTCCCCGCCAGCGCGAAACGCCTTTCGAGCTGAACATCAATACTGTAGTGGTCCGCCGCGCGACCATAGCCTACGACATCCTCAGCGCTCCGGCGCCCGAGGAAGGCCGCTTCGACCCCAGGCATATCCTGGTCAGCGATCTGGCCGTAAACGCCTATATTCCGAAGATTGCCAACCACGAGTACAGCGTGGACCTCGTCCACCTCTCGGCCTGCGAGCGCTCCGGTTTCGAGCTGCGGCGCCTGAGCGCCAAGGCCTCGATTGCCGACAGCACAGCGACCGTCAGCGGCCTCATCGTCGAGACGCCCGGTAGCCGCCTGACTTTCGAGCCCCTCGGGCTGACTCTGGGCGGCGACATCCGCCAGTCGCTGGCGCAGGCGCCGCTGGAGGTGAAGACCGGCGACGGCTGCCGGCTCTACCCGCCCGACTTCGCGCCCTTCGTGCCGGCCCTGGGGCAGATTCACGCGCATCTGGACTTCGGTCTCGACCTCAGCACAAACGCCTCTCAGGTAGAGTTGCGGCGCCTGATGTTGCGCAAGAGCGGCAGCGACAGTTTCGGCTTCGCCGCTTCGGCGACCATTACGGGCCTCGACTCCCTGCCCGGTCTCCACTACCGCACCGAGCGCACCACGGCCATATTCACCGGCTCCGAACTTGCCTCGACGCTCTCCGGACTTATCCCCCTGCGCCAGCGCCTGATGCTCCGGAGCCTGCCGCTTACGGCCTTCACCATCAGCGCCGAGGGCGGATTGCGCCAGGGCTCGGCAAGCCTGCGCAGCGACGGCGACGCCGGACTGATCGACGCCGAAGCCAGCTACCTGCGCCGCGGACGGACTACGGAAATCAGCGGAAAGCTGACCCTGCGGGACTTCAATGCAGGACTCGTGGCCGGCGTGGCGGATGTGGGCGACGTGAGCGGAACCATAGGCGGAACAGTAAGCCTCGGGCGAAAGATTATCGCCAATGCCGACGCCGACATCAGCAGCATAGTCCTCAAAGACCATGCCTACAGCAACCTGCACGCCTCTCTCGAAATGCCCGAGGCCGACCGCGCCGAAATCACCGTGACGCTCGACGACCCCGCGGCCAACGCCAATATCTACGCCTTCTACAACGCCCTGGGCAACGAACCCGAACTGAGCGCCACGGCCTCGCTGGCCAACGTCGACCTCGACGCCCTCGGACTCCCCGACCCCAAGCCGGGATATACCTGCGGCGCCAAGATGATTGCCCAGGTCAAGGGCCGGAGCCTCGACGGACTCGAGGGCTCCGTCGACCTGACGGACATACGCTGGCTCGACCAGCACAACCGGGGGCTGCGCCTTCCGCGCCTGACGCTTACCGCCGACCCGCAGGCTTCCGTGCCTACGCTGACGCTGACATCGGACATCATCAGCGGCTCCATCCGCGGTCCGTACTCGCTCAAGGCCCTGCCCGGCCAGCTCAAGTGCATGCTGGCGGAATACGTGGACGTGCTGTTCCCCGGCTGCGGTCCCGAAAGCTATCCCGGAGGCACCAACCGCTTCAGCTACGAGTTCCAGATCAACAGCACCGAAAGCATCGGCAAGTTCTTCGGCCTGCCGGTGGCCGTGGTCTACCCCGCTACGCTCAGCGGCTACGTCGACTCCGACGCCGGTGTGGCCGTGGCCGACCTCGACGCGCCCTACATTCTCCAGGGCGACAAAATTTACGACGGCACCACCCTCTTCGCCCGCCTCGACCGCCCCAACGACGAGAGCATGGTCTACCTCACCACCCAGTTCCCGACCAAGAAGGGCGACATGGCCCTGGCCGGCATCGTCAAGGCCAACGACAACCGCATCGACACGCACCTCGACTGGACCATCCAGCGCCGCATCCCCCTCAACGGCGCCATCGACTTCTCGACGCTGCTTACGGGCCTGAGCCGCACCGACGGCCGCAAGCCGCTGAGTCCTGTCGAGGCGACGGTGAACTTCAATCCCGGCACCATCAACTTCGGCTACGAGACCTGGCATATTCCGGTGTCGAGCATCGAGCTGGGCGCCGAGAGCATCACCCTCAACGATTTCGCCCTCCATGCCGGCGACCAGCACATCCGCATCGACGGCACGGTAAGCTATGACCCGACCGACACGCTGACGGTAAGCCTGGCCGACGTGCAGCTGCTGCCAATATTCGAGACTCTCGAAATCGACAAGGCCATGCTGAGCGGCAGCGCCACGGCCAACTTCAAGGCCACCGACCTGCTCGGCGACGAGCGCCACTTCGAGAGCACGGACATGCACGTCGACTCCATAGGCTACAACCGCTGCACCATCGGCGACGCCGACATCCTGGCGCGCTGGGACCGCGAGAAACAGAGTTTCTTCCTCGACGCCGACATC
>USGZ01000296.1 GCA_900554265.1 uncultured Porphyromonadaceae bacterium | reverse complement strand
CGCAGGAACGCCCGCTCTATGGTGTGGCCGTTGACGGCGCCTGCTCCGGCAATCCCGGAAAGATGGAATACCGCGCCGTCGACATCGCCTCAGGCAAGCAGATTTTCCGGCGTGGCGCCGACGGGTCGCTCTCCGGCACCAACAACATCGCCGAATACCTGGCAATCATACATATAGCCGCGCTCCTGGCCCGCAATGGCGACAGCACCACACCCATATACAGCGACAGCCGCACGGCGCAGGGCTGGATTCGCCGGCGCCACAGCAAATCGCTGCTCCAGCGGACTCCGGCCACGGCCCTCACCCTCGACCTGCTCGAGCGCGCCGACGCCTGGATTGCCACACACAGCATCCCCAACCCCATAATCAAATGGGATACCGACGCCTGGGGCGAGATTCCCGCCGACTTCGGGCGCAAGTCATAACCCCTTGCCCCGTAGCATAACTACATAAGACTCACCTCTATACCAATAAAGATATGGCAAAGAAAAAAATCCTGAACATACTGAAGAACGACCCCTGGCTGGAGCCGTACGCTCCCGCTATCGAGGGGCGCCACGAGGACTTCCTGCGCAAGGAGCGCGAGCTCGTCGGCGCCGGCAATGCCGTGGTCGTGCCGGCGGCTCGCTGGTCGACTTCGCCAATGCCTACGCCTACTTCGGACTCCACCGCCAGAAGGACGGCAGCTGGGTTTTCCGCGAATGGGCGCCGAACGCGAGCGCCATCACCCTGGTCGGCGACTTCTCCGGCTGGGAGAAACTCCCCGGGTATCAGCTGCATAAGATCGACGGCGGCCTGCCCGGCGTTTGGGAAGGCACCTTCCCGGCCAAAGCGATTCGAGAAGGCCAGCGCTACAAGATGATGGTCGAATGGCCCGGCGGCGGCGGCGAGAGAATCCCCGCCTATGCCACGCGCGTGGTCCAAGACCCCGAGACACACATCTTTTCGGCCGAAGTCCATGCCCCCGCCAAGCCCTTCCGCTGGACTGACGAGGGCTTCCGCCCCGACGTGTCGCCGCTGCTCATCTACGAATGCCATATCGGCATGGCCCAGGACAAGGAGGGCGTCGGCACCTACGACGAGTTCCGCACCAAAGTACTGCCGCGCATCGAGGCCGACGGCTACAACGCCATCCAGATCATGGCAATCCAGGAGCATCCCTACTACGGCAGCTTCGGCTACCACGTGAGCAACTTCTACGCCGCCTCCAGCCGCTTCGGCACCCCCGAGCAGCTCAAGGCGCTGATCGACGACGCCCACTCACGCGGAATCGCCGTGATCATGGACATCGTCCACAGCCACGCCGTCAAGAACGAGAACGAAGGCATCGCGCGCCTCGACGGCACCCCCGACCTCTACTTCCATCACGACGAAGGGCGCCGAAACCATCCGGCATGGGACTCGCTCTGCTTCGACTACGGCAAGAACGAGGTGCTCCATTTCCTGCTGAGCAACTGCAAGTTCTGGCTCGAGGAATACCACTTCGACGGTTTCCGCTTCGACGGCGTCACCTCCATGCTCTACTACGACCACGGCCTCGGCAAGGCCTTCGGCAGCTACGGCGACTACTACAACGGCGCCCAGGACACCGACGCCATCACCTATCTCACCCTGGCCAACAAGCTCATCCACGATGTTAAGCCCGGAGCCATCACCATCGCCGAGGAAATGAGCGGCATGCCCGGACTGGCCCTCCCAGTACGCGACGGCGGTATAGGCTTCGACTACCGCATGGCCATGGGCATCCCCGACTACTGGATTAAGACCCTCAAGGAAAAACGCGACGACGACTGGCATCCCACCTCCATATTCTGGGAACTCACCAACCGCCGCGCCGACGAGAAGACCATCTCCTACGTCGAGAGCCACGACCAGGCCCTCGTGGGCGACAAGACTATCATTTTCAGGCTCATAGACGCCAAGATGTACTGGCACATGATGGTCGGTGATCAGGATCCGGACGTGGCCCGCGGCATCGCGCTCCACAAGATGATACGCCTCGTCACCCTGGCCACCATCAACGGCGGCTACCTCAACTTCATGGGCAACGAGTTCGGCCACCCCGAGTGGATCGACTTCCCCCGCGAAGGAAACGGCTGGAGCTACAAATACGCACGCCGTCAGTGGGACCTCGTCGACCGCCAGGACCTCCAGTACCGCTTCCTCAACGCCTTCGACAACGCCATGATCGAACTCGTATCCAAAGTCCACGGCTTCCAGGCCAAGCCCATACGCAAACTCTGGGAGAAGGACGACGACCAGATACTCGCCTTCATGCGCGGCGACCTCGTGTTCGTCTTCAACTTCAGCCCCACAAAGAGTTACGGCGGCTACGGCATCCTCGCCCCCGCGGGAAGCTACACCCCCGTCCTCAGCTCGGACGAACCCCGCTTCGGAGGCTTCGGCAACATCGACATGAAAGTGCGCCACTTCACTCAGCCCGACCCGCTCTTCGAGCCAGCCGGCGTGGCCCGTCTGCCCCTCTATCTCCCCGCCCGTACCGCACTGGTACTTAGAAAGAAACGATGACGGAATCCGCGTAATCCCATAATAGCAGCGCCTGGCCGAC
>USGZ01000295.1 GCA_900554265.1 uncultured Porphyromonadaceae bacterium | reverse complement strand
GCGCGGGCCTCGTCGCGTTTCTGTTCGGAAATAACGCCTTCCGAATAGAGGCGCTCCATGCGCTGATAGGTACTCTCGGCAAGGGTCTGCGCGGCCTCGGCCTGGCGCAGCATGTCCTCGGCGGCCTGGATGAGCTGAACGCGGGTGCCGCTGTCTATTTTGCGGGTCTGCGCCTCGGAAGCGCTCTGCATGGCCTGGGCCTGTCCCAACTGTGCCTCGACCAGCGATGAATGGATGTGGACAAGGGTATCGCCGGCATGCACCGTATCGCCCTCGTGGAAATAGACGTGCTCTACGCGCCCGGCAAGCTTGCCGGAAATGCGTACCGTGGTGCCCTCGACCTGTCCTTCGATATAGTCTTCGGGCTTGTTCATGAACACGAAGCCGATCACGGCAACCGCTACCACTGCCAGGGCAAGGATACCCATGGCGGTGAGCAGACCGCGGGATGTGCTTTTCTCTTCTTGCTTGTTGTCTTGCGTGGACATATCGTGAAATTTTTATTGCGGTATGAATGTATGTTTTAGCGGTAGAGCGTGCCGAGCGACTTGCTCAGGTAGGTCTGGCATAGCTGGACGTCGATCATCGCGTCGATCTGCTCGGAATGCGCCTTGAGCCATGCCGTCTGCGCCTCCATAACAAGATCCGTGGTGCTGACGCCCTCGCGGAACCCGACTGTGGCGCAGCGAAGATTCTCGTCGGCCTTGGCAAGGTTGTTCATCGTCATGTCGTAGGTGCGGTAGGCCTCCTGCGTCTTGAACGACGCCTGGCTGACCTGCAGCGCTATCATCTCGCGCGCGTCCTCCAGCTCGAGGCGCTTGATGACCTCGTCCGATTCGGCCTGGCGCACCTTGGCCAGGTCGCCGCCCCAGTGCCACAGCGGAATCGACACCACCGCGCCGACGGAAAAGGCGCCTTTGAAGCGCTTGCTGAAGCCGTCGTACATATTGGGGTTGGAAACCTCGTAGGAACCTACAAGGGCGATGTTGGGCAGCATCGTCGACAGCGCCACGCGCTTCTCCTGGCGCGATACCTCGACGCTCTGCTCGAGGGCGCGCAGGTCCGGGCGCCGCGAGTAGACGGCCTCCATGTCGTACTCTCCGGCGGTGTATTCGCCCGAGGGGATGGCGGCGTCGTTGTCCTCGTCGGCAAGGCGGAACACGGTGTTCACCGGCAGGCCGCATACCTGCGCGAGGGCCATGCGCGCCAGCACAAGGCCGTTGTCGACCTTGAGCTGGTCGACCTGCGCCGAATTGAGCTTCACGTCCACACTAAGGACGTCGGCGCGGGTGGCAACGCCGTTTTCGTACATCAGCCGCACGTTGCGGTCGAGCGTATCGAGCAGGGCCACGTACTGGTCGGCCAGCTCTTTCTTGGCCTTCAGCGAAACCACCATCCAGTAGGCGGCGTCGACGGCGTAGATCACGTTCTCGGCCTCGCTGATGTGCAGGGCCTGCGCGGCCTTCTCGGCGGCCTTGGTTATCTTGTTCATCGCAACGATCTTACCGCCCATGTATATCGGCTGCTTGAGGGTCAGCGCCCCGAAGAACACGTTGTGGATGTCGTAGGTCATGGCCTCCTTCGGTATCAGCGCAACCGTCGAGGGCACGAACTGGCCGTCGGGACCCTTGATGGGCTCGCCCGTCATCGGGTTCTTCACCAGATTGAACTGGTACGACTGCGTCTCCAGGTCGAATGTTTTGGTCGGCAGCAGCTGGTCCGAATCGAAAATGGAGAGCTTGCGCTGATTGTACATATAACCTCCGGCGAAGTCTATCGCCGGCAGGTATGCCGCAAAAGCTTCCTTGTTCTGGTAGCGCGTCTTGCGGATGCGCTCGCGCGACATCATCAGCTGCTTGTTGTTGGTCAGCGCCATCGCCCGGCAGGAGTCCAGGGAAACTATTCCCGGAAGCGTCACCGTGCCGGATACGGGCGTCATCACGTTCAGGTCGCCTTCGGGGTCGGCGCCCTGCGCGTGTGCCGACGGCGTCAGAACCGACAGCGCCACCAGACTGAAGATAATGGATGTGATGCGGTGAATATTCATTGCATGAAGTTTGAAACGTTTTTCTTTTCCTACGCGCCGGAGCGCGGAAAGCCAGCGACTTTCAATATTTAGAACCTGCGGGCGCGAGGCTTTGTTCAGAGCCGTCCCTGAATTTCCGCAGCAAAGATATGCAATAAATACTACAGATAAGTCTGACCGGAGTCGGTCAGAGGAAAAATGGGAGAATTATTTCTCCTAAAAGCGAATAAATTCAGACAATCTCTCAGAAGCGCATGGCCGCCAGAGGCGCAGCCGCGGGCAAAAGCAGCATCAGGCAGGTCTGCACGGGATCCGCGCAGGAGGCCGTGACGATATTTTCCGCAAGCGCGTCGGAAAACCCTGCGGACGGCGCGGCTGCCTCGCCCAGGTATATGGCGCGGGCCTTTCCAGGCTCGGCTGCGGAAAGGAAGGCACCGCGTACGCCGGGATTGTCGACGGTGGCGATATACGTGTCAGGCCGCCCCCAGGCGCGTTCGGTCTCGGCGATGGCGGCATCGGCGGCACGAAGGGCACGCTGAGCTATGACGCGCTGCT
>USGZ01000294.1 GCA_900554265.1 uncultured Porphyromonadaceae bacterium | reverse complement strand
GGTGACCATGCCCGACAAGAAGGGCGGCCGCGGCAACCGCGTGATAGAGTCCGCGGTGAAGAAATGCGCCCGGGCACACGGGCTGCCCCTGCTGCAGCCCGAAAAACTCTCCGACCCCGAGTTTCTGGAGCGCTTGCGCTCGTATGAGGCCGACCTCTTTATCGTAATCGCATTCAGGATGCTTCCGCGCGCCGTGTGGCAGATGCCCCCGATGGGAACGTTCAACCTCCACGGCTCGCTGCTTCCGCGCTATCGCGGCGCCGCGCCCATCAACCGCGCCATAATGAACGGCGAGACGACTACCGGCGTGACCACCTTCATGCTCAGGCATGAGCTCGACACAGGCGATATCCTCCAGCAGGAGGCCATCGAAATAGGCGAGGACGAGAATCTCGGCAGCGTCTACGACCGCCTGATGAAAATCGGAGCGCGACTGACTGTAGAGACCGTGCGCCACATCGCCGCCGGCGACCTGCGCCCGTTGCCCCAGGACGAGCTGACAAAGGACATCGAGCCTGTGCCCGCTCCGAAAATCTTCCACGAGGACTGCCATATCGACTGGAATCAGCCGGCCGAGCAGATCCACAACCAGGTGCGCGGCCTCAGCCCGGTGCCCGGAGCGTGGACGGAGCTGACGCTGGCCGGAGAGCAGGGCGCCCCCGAGAGTACGGTCAAGATATTGGCTACCACGCGCCGGGATTGCGACGGCACGCTCCGCCCCGGCGAGCTGGAGAGCCGCGGAAAGGCCGTGGTCGTCGGAACAGGCACCTCGGTGTTGAAGCTGATTACGGTCCAGCCCGCGGGGAAGAAAGCCATGGATGCCGCCGACTGGTTCCGCGGCCTGCGTAAGGGTGAAAACGGACGTGAACCCTGGCTGAGGTGAATTTTACGAATATTTCACACTGCGCGCAATCCCGAGACCGGAAATTTTCACTAACTTAGCGCCAACAATCGTACGCCGCCAGTCCACAGGCAGCTCCCCGACCGAACATTAAGTAGGGCCGGACGTTAATTTTTTATACGGAGTGTATCCGCGACAACTATAACGTTTGACCTAAAAAACTAACAACAATGGGCGAAATTCATATCCCGACTCCTGAAGAGAAGCGCCGCCGGCGTCAGGAGGAAAACAGCGACAGGAAACCGGCTAAAGTCATGCTTGCCATCTTCGGCATCATCATGATTATCGTCTATGTAGGCATGGGTGTCCTGCTGCTGATCAACTATTTCGGCTGGGACGGCGACTGGGCCTGGACCCGCTACGTCGTGGGCGTGATGCTTATTATCTACGGATTATGGCGCGCTTACCGCCAGATTGCCGGCATCGACAGCTCTTACTGAACATAATTAACCCAAAGCCACAATGAAGAATCTCGCTACTGTCTGTCTGGGTTCGGCGCTGCTGCTTGCCGGCATGAGCCTCCAGAGCTGCATGCATCCCCAGAAGAAGGGCAACTCCTCGACTTCCGGAACCGCCACGTTCATTTGCGACAATACCTTCGAGAACATCTTCGAGCAGGAGGTGGACGTGTTCGAGTACCAGTACCCGGACGCCCACCTTCTTGTCCGCTACGAGACCCAGAGCGCAGCTTTCGACTCGCTGTTCAGCATGAACACCCGCACAATCGTGGCAGCCCGCGACATCACCCCCGAGGAAAGCCGCGCCCTGACGGCACGCTACCGCAACGAGCGCAACGCCAACGTCAACGTCCGCTCCAGCAAGATCGCAGTCGACGCCGTGGCATTCATCGTCAATACCGAGAATACCTGCGAGAAGCTTACCGTCAGCGAAATCGCCGACATCGTCGGCGGCCGCACGACCCGCTGGGACCAGCTCGAGCCTTCCGACCTGGGCCGTATCCGCGTGGTCGTCGACCAGACCGGCTCCAGCCTCGGCACATATCTGCGCGACAGTCTGCTTAACGGCGGACCGCTGGGCGACAACGTCTACTCCGCCGGTTCCATTCCCGAGGTTTTCAATATCGTCGAGAACAACAAGGACGCCATAGGCGTGCTCGGCGTCAGCTGGATAACATCCGACCTCGATTCCGCCGACGTGGCCACGGACGAGCAGTTCGCCGCCGACATACTCAGCGACTCGCCCGTCGAAGGCGCGACGCTTACCCAGCGCGTCAAGGTCCTCAAGGTTAACCGCGACGACCAGGTGCGCGCCTACAAGCCCTACCAGCAGTACATCTTCACCGGCGAGTATCCCTTCTTCCGCGGCATCTATATGATTACCACGGCCTCGACATCGAACGTTGCCGGAGGATTCTATTCCTTCGTCACCGGTCCGATAGGCCAGAAAATAATAATGAAGACAGGCATCATGCCCGCCCGCGTGTCCATCCAGCAGGTGGAGCTCGGAGAGAACTGAAACCGGACCCACATCTCTTGCAATAGAAATATCCAATAAATAAATTCAATCAGTATGAAAGTAAAATTCTTTCTGTCCCTGTTGGCCGCCGGCACCATTGCCGCCGGGGCTCAGACCCAAGGCTACATGGACGGCATCGAGTACTACAACGCAGGCCAGTACGACAACGCCCGCACCATCCTCGAGCGCACGCTCACCGATGCGAACACGGATAAATCGCTGGCCAACTACTAC
>USGZ01000293.1 GCA_900554265.1 uncultured Porphyromonadaceae bacterium | reverse complement strand
CGGACCGCCTCGACTATCTTCGAGCGTATGATTTCCTCCAGCGATAGGGTGTCGATGTCCTCATCGGCTATCAGTTGCTCGCTCGTCTTGTTTTCGTCTATGGCGACGCGCACGTCTCGCTCTATATCCGGAATCTTGTACACCATATCGCCGGACCCTTATACGAAGATTATCTCTACGCCGTGGGATTTGCCCGCGTTGATAATGTCTTCGCGGTTGCGCAGCTTGCTGCGCACGCACCCGAAGGTCTCTTCCAGGTAATCCTTGGCATCATCGTTGCAGGGAAACTCGACCTGTGTCAGCCCCGAGCCCTCGGTGTTTGTCTGTGTAGCTCCGGTCTGCGCCTCTGCGGGCTCCTCGCCGCCCGCAGCCTCAGTCTGCGCCTCTGCAGCCTCCTCGCCGCCCGCAGCTTCAGCGGCCTCAAGGCCCCCGCGGCCGTTTATTTGTTCCGTGCCCGGAGCTTCAGCTCCGCCTTCTGTCCCCTTCTGTCCTTCTGTCCCCTTCTGTTCTTCTGTCTCTTTTTGTTCCGGCTTGGCAGCTTCAGCTGCCAAAGGCTGCCCCTTCTCGATTTTCAGCTCCTCGTCCAGCTCTGCGAACCGTTCGATGCGTATTCGGCCGCGTTTGAATTCGCTGCTGTTCTCGATGGCCTGCTGTATGAGGAAATTGCTGGTGGTGAAGGTGGCCGGAGTTACGCCGATGGCGTTCATGCTGCCGCCGCTGAAGTTTACCTTGAGGGTGCCCCTTCCGAAGCGGATGAGGCACTGGTACTCCATCATGCCCGGCACTCCGTAAGTTATTCTTTTCTTTTTCATCGTTTTGGCTTTCTTTTGAAAAAGAGGCGGAAGGCATTCCTACCGTCCCGCCTCTTTGTTGTTCTCTTGCTGTTAGCGGATGTTTAGACCGCGATTAAATCGCCCATCTCGTACTCGCTCCACGTGGTCGTGGTTTTCGTAACCGCCGAGGCGCCTTCGCCGGTGGTAGTCGTGGTATTCTTGGCAAGCCACAGAGTACCCTTTACCGCGTTGGCTCCGATGCCCGGGCAATCGCTCAGAAGGTAGTAGATGGCGCCGTCGACAGGCGATGCGGGCGCTGTCTCGCCATCGTAGAACAGGTAGTGGGCCGCATCTTCGTTGACGTTGTCGTTGGCCGTGGTGTCCTCGCCGTTTATCCACAGGTGGCATGAGCCCTTCAGCGCGATGGTGTCCCATGTGAGTATGGCCTCGCGGGTTGCCTCTTCGCCCTCCACGCGGTCCGACGAGGAGTGCTCGGTGGCGATAACGTAGCGCACCAGGCGGTCCGGCGAAAGCAGGAATGCCGAGTTGCTCCAGTCGAGCTTGTCGAAGGTAGGCTCGCGCTTGAATTCGATGTCGCCGAACACCGTGTGTATGGAAGTGACGGTCCAGCCGAACTTATTGGTCTTGACATCCACCTTCACCTCCGGATGCTTCGAGAAGTCGATGCACTGGATGTTCTCCAGGAAGTTTTTGCCGCACAGGGCTACGCCGCTGCTCGGCACGTCCTCGCCGGTGAAGAACATCTTGGCCAGGGCTATGAGCTCTTCGTAAGTCCACTTGCCGATGTGCTGGATTTCCTTCTTCACCTGATAGCGTACGCCTTCGGAGAAGTAGACGTCCTGGACGCCGACCTCAGGGGTGCTGACCTTGATTTTGCCCTTGCGGCCGGCAAGCAGCGAGCGGTTGGTGTCGCACTTGAACTTGGTCAGCGCGGCCTCGGCGATTACGGCCTTGGTGAAGGGTATGCGCTTCTTGACGGCGTCGAAGTAGTCCGACACGATGCGGTTCATGCCGCGCTTCTGCAGGTACACGCGCGTAGGCTGCGGTACAAAGAGGTCCGGGTCCACCTTCTTCTGCGTCTCGTAGAGTGCGTTGCCCAGGAGTATGAGCTTGGTTCCGGCGGGAATTGCAGGAGTGGTGCAGTATTCGGAGTCGGTGGTCGACTTGGGACCGTTCACGGCGCGGCAGATGGGGTTGCTGCTTGTGGGGTCCTGGCCCACCACGAAAAGCATCAGCTCTTTGCCGGGCGTGGTCTTGCTGCCGTCCTCGGTGTAGCCGTCGACACCCTTGGCAAGCAGGGTGCCGTAAGGGCGCGGAAGTTGCTGGTCGTTGCCCTCGAGAGGCAGTATGAACTGATTGCTGCTGCCTTTGGCGACTGCCGTAGTCGATGTCACGCTGGTACGCGGCTCGTCGATCATGTAGTGGTCGACTTCGGGCGAGGAGACTTTGACCTTTCTTGCCTTCAGTGCTATCTGCATCAGCGGGGTGTCGTCGCCCTTGAACTTGTAGAGCTCCTCGTCGATGTCGGGCTGCACCAGATTGCCGCCGTCGATGCCGCCGGTAGCTCCTGCGAGATTGCTCACGGTTGCGGCGGCGCCGCCGACCTGCGAGCTGACTCCGGCGCTGCCGGGAGTCGCGGTGGGATTGCTTCCACCTACATTTACTGTTTCTCCGTCCATGGTTGGAATGTTTTTGGAATTAATGTGCTTACTTATTGTCGTTTTCTACTAAATGGCCTTTGCCGATTCCGCCGGTGGCTGCTGAGAGATTGCTGACCGTGGCGCTCGCCCCGGCCGCATGGCTGCGGATTCCCGCCGTGCCTCGCGCCGGCTCGACCTTATACCCCTCGTCGG
>USGZ01000292.1 GCA_900554265.1 uncultured Porphyromonadaceae bacterium | reverse complement strand
AATAGACAATGCCGCCGCTCCGGAGCGTGCGATACTCGTAGGACTGGTCACTCCGACGCAGGACGAAGCCCGAGCAAACGAATACCTCGACGAACTGGCTTTCCTGGCCGACACCGCCGGTGCCGAGGAGGCCGCGCGCTTCACCCAGCGCCTGGACTACCCCAATCCGCGTACATTCGTAGGCAAGGGCAAGCTCGAGGAAATCAAGAAATTCATCGAGGACGACGGCAATATCTCCCTGGCCATCTTCGACGATGATCTCTCGACCAAACAGGTTCTGAACATAGAGCGCGAACTCGGGGTGAAAATCCTCGACCGCACCAACCTTATCCTGGACATCTTCGCCCGGCGCGCGCAGACAGCCAGCGCCAAGACGCAGGTCGAGCTGGCCCAGTACCAGTACCTGCTGCCGCGTCTTACGCGCATGTGGACGCACCTGGAGCGCCAGCGCGGCGGTATCGGCATGAGGGGACCGGGCGAGACGCAGATTGAGACCGACCGCCGAATCATCCTCACCAAGATATCCCTGCTCAAGGAACAGTTGCGCGCCATCGACCGCCAGAAGGCCGTGCAGCGCAAGAACCGTGGCAAACTCACGCGCGTGGCCCTGGTCGGGTATACCAACGTAGGCAAGTCGACGCTGATGAACCTGCTGAGCAAGAGCGACGTATTCGCCGAGAACAAGCTTTTCGCCACCCTGGACACCACGGTGCGCAAGGTCGTAATCGACAATCTTCCCTTCCTGCTGACTGACACCGTAGGCTTCATCCGCAAGCTGCCGACGCACCTGGTCGACTCCTTCAAGAGTACTCTCGACGAGGTCCGCGAGGCCGATATTCTCGTTCACGTGGTCGACATCTCCCATCCCAATTTCGAGGAGCAGATTGAGGTCGTCGACAAGACGCTGCGCGAAATCTGCAACGGCGCCGAGAAACCCATGCTGCTGGTATTCAATAAAATCGACGCCTTCACCTGCGCTCCGCGCGACGAGGACGACCTCACGCCGAAGCAGCGCTGCCAGACCACCCTCGAGGAGCTGGAGAAGTCATGGATGGGCAAGCTGAACGACAACTGCGTGTTCGTTTCCGCCCGCAAAGGCACCAACATCGACCTTCTCAAGAAGCGCCTCTACGAGATGGCGCGCGAAATCCACCTCACCCGCTTCCCCTACAACGACTTCCTCTACGACACCTACGAGCCGGAAGAAGAGAATTAGCGTTTAATTTAGAATTCATAATGCATAATGCATAATTAAATTTAGAATTTATAATGCATAATGCATAATTAATATAGCAGTGCACATAAATAATTGTGCATTGTGCATTGTGCATTGTGCATTAGCACCTCGGTACTTAATTATGCATTATGAATTATGCATTAACACATTAGGGCATCCGTCCTGTGCCGTTGCACTTATAGCATTTCATGTGGCAGTGGTAGCTGTATCGGCCACAGATTCCGCAGCGTGAGCCTTCGGAGTGCTGGACCAGGTCGCGCAGATAGAAAGCCGCGCCGGAGGGGTCGTTTTCGTAGCTTACGGCAGTACGGCAGCCGAGGCCGTTGCAGACGGTGCATGTACCTCCGCTCTGTGAACCCGACGATGAAGAACTGCCTGAATTGCCGGAACTGGGTGTATATACAGGTGCGTAGGCAGGCTGCTGGTATATAACCTCGACACCAGCGCCTTTGCACAAATAGCATACTCCCGTACCGCTGCACAGCACGCAGGGCATTGCCTGCCATCCCCCCATGATATAGAGTGGAGGCCCGTAGCCGGTACCGCTGCACTGAACGCATCTGCCCGAACCGCTGCAACTGCGACAGGTCCGCGTCTGCTGGGCGCTGACAGTCAGGCTCATGACAGCGATGATGAAAATTGAGAGAAATCTTAGGATTCTGGACATGATTGGAATGAATTGTATAGCACGGCAAAAGTAGTCACTTTTCCCGATTCCACAAAATTTATTTTCTTTTCAGAAATTTTTGCGAAAATCGGCGGCGATGAAGCGGGCTACGGCGTCGGTGTAGTTGGGGCCGATGATGGTTGTAGCGGCGGCTTTGACCTCGGGTTCGGCGTTGGCCACGGCGACGGCCTCGTCGGCGATGGCGAACATGGGAAGGTCGTTGAGATTGTCGCCGAACACGACGGTGCGCTCCACTCCGAGCTCCGCGGCGAGGCTGCGGATGGCCGAGGCTTTAGAAATGCCCGGCGCCTGGATTTCCAGATTGCCTATATTCTCGTTGAAGATGTCCGGATAGCAGGAGACGTTGCAGTCTGAGCTCATGCGGATAAGCTCGGCGATTTCCTCGATATTCTCTCTGGGACCCATGGCGAACATCAGCAGAGTACGCTCCAGGGCATACGCGGGCACAGGCTTGCAGAGGTGGAAGCGCTTGAGCTTGAGATGGCGGCGCTCGAGGTAGAAGCTCTCTTCGGCGCGGTTCATGGCCGCGGCGGCGTGGTAGACGTCCATGGTACGGCCGTCGGGCGCCTCGATGTAGACGAAAGGATGGGCTCCGCGCGAGGCGCAGATTTCGATGATGCGACGTGTCGATTCGGCGGCGATGCGGTGCGTATGGGCGAAGCAGCCGCGGCGGAAATCCCAGCGTGCGGCGCCGGTCATGACTATGGCCTCGGCGGCGATGCG
>USGZ01000291.1 GCA_900554265.1 uncultured Porphyromonadaceae bacterium | reverse complement strand
GGCGACGGATGTGCTGCCGCCGCGTGCCCGCTTGAGGAGCCCCTGGTCCTTGACCCTTCTGAGCACGGCGGCGTAGTGGGTCTTCCCGGTCTTCTCCCCGACTTCGTCCGCGGTCGAGATGAGCTCGTCGAGGGTGATATCGATGGGCGGGCGCCTGCTCTTGCGGGGGATATCGTCAATCTTGCCCGTTTGGGGCGGCACGGCATCGGGTATGGTCACCCAACGGATCGATCCGGTTACCGTGGTATCGTCGGTCGCCTCGGGCTTGCATGTGTAGGAATACCGTCCTTTGGGTCTCGCGACCACGTTTTTATGGGAGAGTTTGACATCGCCGAGGAGGCGGTCTATATAGATCGGCATGCGGTCGATCCCGGTAAGGGGGTGCTCGCGCAGGGCCATTCCGCCGTTGGCGATATCGAAGAACCGGTACCGCTCATATTCCGCGCGCTCGTAGAGGCCCAGCAGTCGCCGCCAGGCCGTGGATGAAGCCAGCGAGAACAGGTGTCGGCGCGCCATCTGCATGAGGTGGCCGTCCGCGCCGATGGTCTCGGGCCTGATGAGCTGGTAGTTCGATAGGAGCCTGTCGGCCTTTCGGGGATCGGCGCCGGGACCGCATACGCGTACCGCGAGCGCGAGCAGCGACTCCACATTCAGGAACTCGTCGAGGGATAGGTCGCTGTCCTCGGGATAGCGCACCTCGAGATTGCGCTTCAGCTGGTCGAAGCCTTCCTGGGCTGTATCATTCGGCTCGCTCATCGCGTGCCTCCCTTCGCGGCGGCATTGAGTCGTTTCGAGAAGTTGCGCAGCGTTTCGCATGAATAGCCGGTCTTGCCGCGCAGGACGGCATTGCATAGCGCGCGATATCCGGGATGGTCCCGTTCGACTTGGTCCGGCACGACATAGGCCACCTCGTCCGCGCACATCTGGGCGATGCCGGCGTCGTCCTCTATCTCGCGGGCAAGCCGCTCGGCGCGGCCGTATGCCTTGGCGTCGACGGCAAGCTGCCGGCCGTCCGGCAGATGGATCAGGATGTCGCAGGTGTCCTTGAGGGGCCACATTTCGTATTTCAGACCGAGGCCCGCTGCGGCCTCGGCGATCGCCAGCTCGAGCTTTCCGGGGGAAGAGATGTAGTGCATGACGCCGCGGGATAGGCGGAAGGCGTCGTGCGCGACGCTGTCCAGCTTGTCGAAATCGCCTGTGACGGCCTTGGCGCACGTCGCCGATGAGCAGTGGGGCTGCTTGCCTCGCATGGTCATCGTCCAGCCGCAATTCGGGCATACTTTTGCGGCGCCCGGGACGGGTTCGTAGGCCATGGAGACGAATTCCTGCAACCACACCGGGTCGATGGTGTCGGCTTCGCCCTGGTCGAGGGGGTCGGGGTCGCCCAGGGCGAGCCCCGTCTTGATCCTGACGTATTCGTTCCAGGTGAGCAGCGGGTGGCGGATGAGCATCCTGCGTCCGTACACGTATTGCTCCTGGGTGCCGGCTCGGAGGAATTCATACACCCTGCGTTCCTGATGGCCGCCCAAGAGGTCGTTTTCCGCAAAGCGCAGTACCTCGTAGCATTCCGACGTCGCGGCGAAGTAGTCGCCGTCTACTGACGCCAGGGGCCCGATCTCGATGGACCGGCACCCTTCGACGGCTTCCCTGCACTCGTCGCGCCACCGGGCCGTCCACTCGCGCACGTCTGACGCTGCGCTGTTCCTGATGAAATCGGACTCATTGAACGTCGGCAGCAGCTCTTCCGCATCGTCGGAGCACTCAGCGCACAGCGCGGCGAGGATATTCATGCCGTGTCTGAATGCCTGGCTGTAGGGATACCTATGCGGGTCGGCCTCGTAGAGGCCGTCCTTCTCGGCGATGCCGTATGCGATGAGGAATACGGCGGTCTCGAAGCGGTTGGCGATATCGCGGGCTTTGCCGGCGGCTTCGGCCGCGGCGATCGGGTCGGACATGGACCACCTCTTTATTGGAATTGGCATACACAGCAGCTTTGATACCCGCCCCCGCCGCGCTTTACACGCCCCTACCGAAACTCGACGGATAAAAATGCCCCCGCACCGGCTCGAATCGAGTGAAAGACTTCCCGCGCACGGGGTAGAAACAGCTGGGACGGTACACATCCGCGCGAAAGGTCGGACATGTCTAGGGTGGCCTATGGGCAAAAGGGATACAGCGGCGCTTCCATGAGCGTGAACGCGCGGGCGGCCTATGAGGCGGGGGAGATGCCCCGCTCGAAATGGACCAAGGCGGCGATCCTCGGCGCCTTGAGGGGCTACTGCGATGAGATGGACCTGCTCTACGACCCCGCGGTCGAGTCCGAGACCAGGGCCGCGCTCTTCGACCGGTTCATCGCCTACTCGTCCTGGCACCACACCGGCGCCTACGCCCGCGAGACGGAGTTCTTCGCCCTGGACGAGGCCGCCGTGGTCGGGGCGTTCCGCGAGCTCGGGCCCGAGGAGACGGCCGAGCGCGACCGGATCCGGGCGCAGGCTGCGGCCCGGGTGCGGGAGGCGGAACGGCATCGGAGGGAAGCGGAATGCCTATTCGAGTACCGCTTCTCCTGCTCCCCATATAGCGCCATGGCGTACGAGGCGTTCCATCCCGAGCTGTGCGAGCGCCGTGTGAGCAAACACAGGAAGCAGGAGCTCGTTGTGTACCGGCTGCC
>USGZ01000290.1 GCA_900554265.1 uncultured Porphyromonadaceae bacterium | reverse complement strand
GATTTACTTTCGTTCGGGTGAGTGCGGCGTCAAGGTGCTCCCTCGCGTGGCCGAGCGCATTGTCGGGTTCTACAACGCCATTACGCGCGTGGTCGTGGTGCGCAAGGTCGAGCTTTATATTACTGACGAGCCTTTCTTCAGCCGTTTCCCGGTTTCGGCGGCGCTGAGGATTCAGAAAGTCGACGAGGACGTACTGCGGGCGAATCTCGCCGGCGCGCGGCCTCTGGCAGTGCGTGGGGGCCGGTTGGTTCAGTGATTATTCGGCATTGATGTCGAGCAGAAAGCCTCCGGAGCCGCGGAGCAGTTCGCGCAGCAGGGCATCGGAGAGGAGAGCACCCCAGAGGCGATAGCCTTCGGAAGTGAAGTGTACGCCGTCGTGGCCGAGGACGGCGGCGGATTTCATGCGTGCGGCCGAACCGGCGCCTCCGGCAATGGCGTAGGTATCGTAGAGGGGTATGCCGTGGGTTTCGGCATAGTCGCGGACAACGCTGCATGCGGTCGCTACCTTTGTGTTGACTACCAGTGTGCTGCGCCGACGGCGGCGGTTTTTCTTGCGAAAACATTCCGTAGGTGTCACCATCATGATTTCGGTGCGGGGATTGGCGGCGCGGATGGTGCGGACGAGGCTGTCGATGTCGGCCTCGAGGGATTCGCGCGTGAAGGTGCCGAAGGCCTCGTTGGTGCCTAAGGCAATGATTACGAGGTCGGGACGGAGCGCGGCGAGTTCGTCGCCGAAGCCGCTGACCTGATTGTAGGTGCCGTAGGTGGCGCCGTTGTTGCCTATGGAGTGGACGAAGCTGCCGGCGTCGGCATCGCGGAGCACGACTCCGGCCAGGACAGAGGAGGACACCATGCTCAGGCGCAGATGTACGTCCATGCGCGGTTCCTCCAGGGCTATGCTGCCGGAACCCTCATGGCTGTAGAGAATGCCGTCGGCGACCGAACCGCCGAAGACGGAGGTGATGGCCGCGTCCGGGCCCTTGGTGAGGACGGTGATACGGTCGAAAGGTTCTTCCGCTGTTATTTTAAGGAGTATGTTGCCTTCGGAGGGTACTACTCCGATGCCGGTGAAGGGCATGTCCGTCGACCAGGGCTGTTTCAGCAGGCGTGAGGCGACGATTTCGCTGCCGGTTGTCATTGTGTAGTCCACGGGCTGATTCGTTCCGGCGATGCGGAATGGGATTATGAGGCCTCGGCCAGCGCTTCCGGCCACGTCGGCTATGCGCCGGCGCAGGACCGTACCGCCGAAATCTGCCTGGATATGACTGTCGCCGAGGTAGACGATGCTGAATATCGAGTCGCCCTCGCAGGCGCTGCGGAAGCGGGAGGCCAGCGCGGTCCAGTCGGCGCCGTTCATGGCTATGCTGTTCCCGTCGGCGCGAAGGAAGCGGTAGCGGGAATAATCTATTGTATCCGGGGCGGAAATCTCAAGTGTGGGGTCGATGCGCTCGGAGGCCTGGTTTGCGTCGGAGGCGTATGCGCCCGTGCAGGCCGCAAGCATGAGCAGGAGGCTCGTGATGTGGTTTTTCATTGGTAGTCGGGTGTTGTGGTGAGGAGCGAGAGGCGAAGGCCTTCCATGAATTCTTCGGCGAGGACTTTGCCGCCGGCATGGTTGAGGTGGATGTAGTCCGCGTTGACGAGATTGCGGGCACGCCAGTCGACGATGGCGTTCTCGCCGCCCTGGGCCGCGCGGAGGTCGTAGAAGTGGGTGCCTGTGCGGCGCGCGAGCTCGCGCTGGGCTTCCGTCATGGCGTTGCATGTCGGCAGCGACTTGACGGCGCCGTTGATTTTGGCTCCGCGGTCGGCGATTCCGAGGATGAGGATGTCGGCCTCCGGCCATATGCGGCGGATGCGTTCCACGGATTTCTCCATGCCGGCGCGGTAAGCGTTGTATTCGGTCTGCTCGGCGCTGAGGGCGTTGATGCCGAACTCGAGGATTATGAGGTCGTAGCTTACTGCGGAGTTCATTGCAGGGTTGAGGCGGCGCAGATTCAGGCCCGAGTTGCCTCGCCCGGACATGCAGTCGACGGCCACGCCGGACGTTCCGTCGAGATAAGTTCCGAGGACTACCGCTCCTTCCGGACAACCGATTGTCGCCGTGGCGGTGGTGCCGTCGGCCTCGAGCCACTGCGGGGCGTGGGAGGGGGCTAATTCGTAGGCCTGCGTGCCGGCGTCTGTGCCGATTTCGACGGTGCAGGAATCGCGGGCAAGGACGAGCACGCCGGTGCGGTCCCAGGCGGCTGTGCCGGGTGCCTGGGAGGTGCCGCGGTAGGTGGTCGTGGCACCTGGGCCGGCGATGCCGTACTCTCCGGCGAGGATGCGGATGCTGTCGGAGCCGCCGATGTTGTGGAGGTTGCGCATTTCCCAGCCGGAACTGCTCTGGCGCACGCTGCGGCGGAAGCCGGGCATCTCGGAGTGGATGGTCATGTAGCCGGTGCCGCGGCCCCCGTAGGCCTCCTGAAGCAGAGTGCGCAGGTCCTGGGTGAAGATGTCGCCCTCGATAAACGAATCGCCGACAACGGCCACACGTACAAGCCTCTGCCCGGCCTGTGCCAGCGCGGCGCGGAAGCGGGCAAGGGGCACATCGCCGGTATAGGACTCGACTACGACGTGGCCGTCCACGCGCGGGGCCTCGGTTACGGGGGGAATCCATACGACGGTATCGGCTGCGG
>USGZ01000289.1 GCA_900554265.1 uncultured Porphyromonadaceae bacterium | reverse complement strand
CCGTTCGTCGGAGGTGAAGAGCGAGAGATCCTGTTCGTAAATATTGTAAACGCCCTTGAACGTCGGACCGTTGGAGATCGGGAAGGCCAACGGCCGCACGCGGATGCGCAGTTCGCGTTCCACCTCGTCAAGCAGATCGAAGGGATCCTTGCAGGGCCGGTCCAGCTTGTTGATAAAGACCATCACGGGCGTCTTGCGCATGCGGCACACCTCCATAAGTTTGCGTGTCTGCATCTCCACGCCTTTTGCAACGTCGACCACGATTATCACCGAGTCGACTGCCGTGAGGGTGCGGTAGGTGTCCTCGGCGAAGTCCTGGTGGCCGGGAGTGTCGAGGATGTTGATCTTATAGTCGCCGTAGTTGAAGCCCATTACGGACGTGGCCACCGAGATGCCTCTCTGTTTCTCGATTTCCATCCAGTCCGAAGTCGCCGTTTTCTTGATTTTATTGCTTTTCACGGCGCCGGCGATATGGATGGCGCCGCCGAAAAGGAGGAGTTTTTCCGTCAGCGTGGTCTTGCCGGCGTCGGGGTGGGATATGATGGCGAAGGTGCGCCGTTTCTGGATTTCGTCCGTGAGCTGTGACATTCTTATCAGTCTTTGTTATCGAGGATGCATCGAACGCATTTGCGCAGCGACGCCTGCCAGTGGGGAACGCGGATGCCGAAGGTGGCCTTTATGCGGCTCTTGTCCAGCACGGCGTAGATGGGCCGGGTGGCGGCGGTGGGGTAGTCGGCGGTGCCGACGGGCACGATGGCGGCTGCCTGGTCGGTCAGCCCGGCGCTCTCGAGGATGGCGACGGCGAAGTCGTACCACGAGGCCACGCCTTCGTTCGAGTAGTTGTAGATTCCGTTGGTCCAGGCGGGGGCGGTGATGATGGCGGCGATGGCCTCGGCCAGGTCGCGGGCGTAGGTCGGCGTGCCTACCTGGTCGGCCACCACCTCAAGGCGCTTGCCTGCCTGGCCGCGCTCGAGGATGGTCTTGGCGAAGTTATGGCCGTAGGGCGAGTATAGCCAGCCGGTGCGGACGATGACGCTGTCCGGCGCCAGGCCCAGCAGGGCCGTCTCGCCGCGGCGCTTGGTCGTGCCGTAGACGTTCAGGGGATTGGGTTTGTCGGTTTCGGAGTAGGGCTTGCAGGAGGTGCCGTCGAACACGTAGTCCGTCGATACGTGGACCAGGCGGAAGTCCAGCTCGTCGGCCAGGCGGGCGATGTTCTCGATGCCGTTGATATTGACGGCGGCGCACTCGGCCTTGAGTTCCTCGGCGCGGTCGACGGCGGTAAAGGCGGCGCAGTTCACTACGTGCGTGAACGCACCGGCGCGGAGGAAGTCCTCCACGGCGCGCGCGTCGGTAATGTCGAGTTCGTCGGCGTCGACAGCCACGACTTCAATCTTATCCTTGCCGGCAAGGACCTGCTGCAGTTCGCGGCCGAGCTGACCCTTGCTTCCGGTTATGAGTACTTTCATAGTTTCGGGGTCTGTCCGGGCGCGGTTGCCCCCGGCGGCCCGGTTTTATGTGGATTGGTTGATATTCGGGTTTATTTTTCCGGACTGCAAAGTTACGAAATTTTCCCTTGCCGTGCAACCGCCGCAAGCCCTAAGCCCAATCCGAAGTTGCGGACTCTATCGCTCGTCCGGACGCAGCGGGCGGGTCTGGACTTCGGTGCGCTGGCCGATGTAACGGCGGCCGATTTCGGTCTTGGTCGAGCGGCGCGTGGGCTTGTCGCGCCCGCAGCAGGAGCATACATGGTGGTCGATGCGGTAGTCGACGCGGTAGGTCACTTCGTAGTCGAACACGCGGCGGGTGTCCTCGGCATATTCCTCCGTCTCTGTGGTGACTTCCGGCCTTATTCTGCCTCCAATCATTTTCTCGCGGGTTGTTGTGGTCTGCTTTTCCCAGAACCGGGTGCTGATCACGTCGCCGGGAATTGTGATCTTGCCCTTGGTCTGCGCCGAGCCTCCGGGAGTGGTCTCGGTGAATGAATATGAGTCGATGGCGCCGCACTTGGGGCAGCGTACGGCGCCGCCGGCAAGGATTTCGGTGCTCGCGCGGTAGGCATAGACTGTCGCGGCTATGGGAATGGCGGCGAATATCCAGAACATGCCCCAGCCCAGCAGGGCGACGGTCCACCAGTAGCAGCCGGCGATGCCCACCACGGCGACCAGAATCTTCAGCTGGCCGTCCTTCAGGAAACCGAACACGCGCGGAACGCCAATCAGCCAGCCGACTATAAGCATCGGCAGGCAAGCCGGACCGACAAACCAGACGAGTTCCAGCAGAAGGTAGAGAAGCGCTACGATGAAATACCACACCTTGGTATACCAGGCCATACCGTGGCTGTCGCCGTCGGTCTCGTAGACGCTGCCGCGGGTGAGCAGGCGCGTAAGGGGCATGTCGATGATGAATCCTGCACCGGGAAGCAGGCCGATGAGCCAGTCGCTGCGGTCGCGGTAATACGTGAATCCGACGCTTGCCGCGAGGCTGTCCGGCCCGAAGGTGACGGTAGGTGTGTATTGTTTTCCGGTGCGGGTGTCGATTGCCTTCGAGCCGAATACCGCCGCGAACCCGCCGCCGGGTATATGCGCGAGCTCGTAGGCCGGACCGGCGAGCTTCTCGACGTCGGCCAGGCTGCGGCCAGTCATGTCCGTGAGTCGGGCTGTGGTATATACGGCGGG
>USGZ01000288.1 GCA_900554265.1 uncultured Porphyromonadaceae bacterium | reverse complement strand
GTCGTCGACGGCGAGGTGCTGACTCTCGAGGAAGTGCGCCACGCCGTACCCGCCGCCATCACCCCCGACGACAGTCTCGAGTTCGTCCATTCCTATATCCGCAACTGGGTGGACCGCAAACTCATCGCCAGGGTAGCGGTCCGCGATATAAACATGGCCGAAGTCGAGCGCCTGGTCGGCGAGTACCGGGAAGAACTGATAATGAACATGTACCGGCGCGAGATGGTGCGCCGGGCCGACAACACCGAATTCACCGACGACAGCCTGCGGGCCTACTACGATGCCCGTCTGGATGAATTCCGGCTGATAGTACCTATGGTAAAAGGTGTCTACCTCAAGGTGCCCGACGATTCTCCCCGTCTGGCCGAGATTCGCCGTCTCTACCGCTCGACGCGCCCGCAGGACATCGACCAGCTGGAGAAAGCCGCCTCTCAGGCAATACACTTCGACTATTTCCGCGACCGCTGGATCGACTGGGACCAAATCGAGGCCCGCATACCGTCGGAATTTCCCGGCGGTGTCGACGCCTTTCTCCGCGCCGGCCGTCCCCTGGAGGTATCGACGGGCGGTTTTACCTATTTCCTGAGCATCTCCGACTACCTTCCAGCCGGCTCAATCATGCCCTTCGAGGCCGCAAGGCCCATCGTCCACGACAGGATGCTGAACGCCGTTCGCCGCAGCTACGACACCCAACTGCGCCAGGAGCTCGAAACCCGCGCCCTGCAGCGCAACCTCCTGACCTACCCCCAGGGAAACCCATTCCAGTAGAGGCGTGCGCAACATTGGGTTTCGCGGCCCCCTATTTTGTAAATTTCTTCATGGCGGCTATTACGGTATCCCAGCCGTAGACGTCGCATACTATCTTCAGCTCGCGGAAGGCCACGCCGTAGCTCTCGTCGGGGTTTTCCATCATGTCGTGCAGGCGCACCAGCGCCTCCTCCTTGCTGATTTCCGAAATCACCATCGAGGCCACGAGGTTGCAGAAGCCTTCGCAGTAATTGTCCGGCGCGTCGATGCCGCGGTGCCACTGCCAGAGATGCGTAAGCTCATGGGCCAGCGTCTTGGCCAGGCCTATGCGGGAATTGTTGCGCATCAGGTGGATTTCATAGACGCCGCCGCAATTGAGCGCCACGCCCATCGGCGCGCTGCCGTCGGGGGCGCCGTGCTGCGCGTACATCTCGCCGGCACTGAGCAGCCTGAGCCTGAACTCGGGCACGTAGAGGCGCCGACGCTTGAAGAAGTCGTAGACGAAGGCGCGGACTGTCTCGAGTTCCGGATAAGTAAGCGGACCTGTGCATTTCGGGCAGGCCTTCCCATAGTGCGGAATTACGGCGCATGAACCGGAGAGTATTCGCCCGCAGAACACACAAGGCTCGATATCGTGGTGCGCGCAGGCAACGTTGCCGTAGCGGTCGGCGCGGAAGTTGTCATTGTCCAGCCGCCGGCCGCAGACGGCGCAGACAAGGTTCTCGCCATCTACAAACGAGGCTATGCGCAGGAAGTTGCTGCTCTTGTGGTCTATCGGCCTGGGCGCGCGGCCGCCGGGTAAGTTCTTGCTGTCCATGCTCACTCTCCTTCTTCGGCTTTATATCCGGTAATCTCCCGCAGCGCTTCGATGCGTTCGCGCATATATTCGGCCTCATCGTCGTCCGCGTCGCCGCGGGAGGCGAGTTCGCCCTCCAGCTGCCTCAGGCGTTGCGCCGCGGCCGCGGCTATGGCCTGCGGAGCCCGCGCGGAATCGTACCAGAAAGCGAGGCCCATGTCGTCGCGCGACCCGGCGGCGGAAAAATCCGGCAGCAGGGTCTGCAGTCGGCAGATGGTAGCCTCGGCGCCGTCCGACGCGATGCCGCAGGCAACGTCCAGCAGAAAGTCGCCTGCAAGTTCGGCGCGGCTGCCGTAGCAGTTCTCCAGGCCGTCGGAACATAGCATCAGCACCGCCGGAGCCGCATTGCCGGCGCAGTAGCGGAAATCCTCGGCGCCGTTGCTGCAGAGGCTCGTAGTCAGCGACCCCATGCAGCGCAGGTCGCCCGGCACGGGTTCCTCCAGCATACCGGCGGCGCCCAGACCTACCGCCGCGCCGTCGCCAAGCTGGAAGGCGAACCAGCCGCCGGGATAGGCCACGGCGCCGATTAGGGTGCAGCCGTAGGCCAGCGCCGGCGGATTGATGCCGGGCTCGAGCGGCGGGTTGTTTTTCCAGTCTGTCAGTATCTTGGAGTACCAGCGCCGGAGTATGTCCGCGAAAAGCTCGCGGAAAAGCGCCTCGGAGATATCCTCGGCGGCGCTGTGTCCGGCCTTGGCCATGAAGGGCTCCAGGGCCTCGCGGGCGGCGTCGAGGGCCAGGGCCGCGCCGCGCTCGCTGCGGAAATGCGTCGGGTGACCGTGGCCGTCGGAAACGAGAAGCACCGTGGCCCGGACGTCGCCATAGCAGCGGCTGAAGGCCGCCGTGCGGTCCTGGCAGGGTCGATACTGGCTGCGGTGCGCCGCTCCGGCTATATACAGAGAGGAGAAAAACATGTCGGTATCTTTAATTTCACGAAGAAATCCGGACGGACAGATCTCAGTCCCAGAAATCGCTGTCCGGGCCTATCGAGGGAATCTTCACGCCATCCATGGGCTCGACGCCGCCCTGGAGAGCGGCATGCACGGCAGCGGCCACGGGGTCCGGGTCGCGGGGAG